>JBFHEW010000161.1:0-6121 GCA_041583955.1 Bacteroidia bacterium
GGGGCGAAGTGCTCAACGCCCTCCAATCAACCACCACGCAGCAGATAATTGTCACCTACGCGCAGGCATTGGCCGAGAAGGTCATCTCCAAGAAAACACTCCGGAAAAGCACATTCAGTGTAAGCGTTGGTGAAGAACTCCATCTCGATTTCATTAACGAAATGCTCTACGAGTATCACTTTGAGCGGGTGGATCAGGTGTATGAACCAGGACAGTTTGCAATACGCGGTGGTATTGTGGATGTGTTCTCATTTGCACAGGAATTGCCCTACAGGATCGAGCTTTTCGGTGATGAGGTGGATAGCATCAGGGCCTTTGATCCGGCCGAGCAGCTATCGGTGAAATCATTGCGCAAGGCTACCATTGTTCCAAACGTACAGGACGAGGTGTTGCTTGCTGATAAGGTCAATTTCTTCGAATTCCTTTCGTCAAAAACAGTCATTTGGGCGAAGGACGTTGAGGACGTAAGGCTCAAGGTTGATAAAGAACTTCAGGATGCCCGATCTGCATATGCCGAGCTGAAGTCGGTGCTGAACCGTTCCAAACCTGAGGATAAATACACGTCATCTGCAGAGATACTGGAATCGATAGAACAGAGACGGGTCATTGAATTCGGACAACGGACATTCTTCAAGGATGCCACGGAGTTCAGGTTCGATATGGCACCTCAACCTGTTGTGAACAAGGATTTTCATCTGCTACAGCAGATCCTCATAGAGAACAAGAAGCAGGGATACACCAATGTGATGCTGGTTGACAACCCGGGTCAGGCCAATAGGTTGGAGGCCATTTTTGACGATCTGCCGTTGCCAAGTGGAGTGCGGATGGAAAAACCTTTCTTCACTCCTTTACAACTTTCCATCCATGAAGGATTTATTGATCACAACCTGAAACTCGCCTGCTTCACCGATCATCAGATCTTTGAACGCTACCATCGTTTCCGTATGCGCCAAGGATACAAGCGCGGTAAGGAGGCATTGACGCTAAAGGAGATCGCTGGTCTCAACCCGGGCGATTACGTGACGCATATCGATCATGGTGTTGGGAAATTTGCCGGGTTGGAGAAGATCGATGTCAACGGAAAGATGCAGGAGACCATCCGGTTGGTGTACCGAGACAACGACATTCTCTATGTGAGCATCCATTCGCTACACAGGATATCGAAATATTCGAGTAAGGATGGCGATGAACCGAAGATCAATAAACTCGGTTCGCCTGCTTGGAAGAACCTCAAGGCCAAGACCAAGAAGCAAGTAAAGGACATTGCAAAGGATCTGATCAAGCTCTACGCTAAAAGAAGAGCACAGAAGGGGTTTGCGTTCTCTCCCGATACCTACCTCCAGACCGAATTGGAAGCCTCCTTCATCTACGAGGACACTCCCGATCAGGAAAAGGCCACCGAAGCGTTTAAGGCCGATATGGAGAAAGAATACCCGATGGACAGGCTCGTTTGTGGCGATGTCGGTTTCGGTAAGACGGAGATCGCCATCAGGGCGGCATTCAAAGCGGTCTGCGATGGTAAGCAGGTGGCGGTGCTGGTGCCGACCACCATTCTGGCATTGCAGCATGCACGCACCTTCCGAGAAAGATTGAAGGAATTTCCGTGCACGGTAGATTATATCAACCGTTTCAAGACGCGGAAACAACAGACCGACACCCTTAAAAGGCTGGCTGATGGAAAGGTTGACATTCTCATCGGAACACACAGGATCGTTGGGAAAGATGTTCAGTTCAAAGACCTCGGTCTGCTCATCATTGATGAAGAGCAGAAATTCGGGGTGGCCGTAAAGGATAAGCTCAAGAAAATGAAAGTGAACGTGGACACGCTCACGCTCACGGCAACGCCTATTCCGCGTACGCTTCAATTCTCGCTCATGGGTGCCCGCGACCTATCGGTCATCAATACTCCGCCACCCAACAGGCATCCGGTCATTACCGAGCTGCACACCTTCAATGAGGAGGTGATACGCGATGCGGTGATGTATGAAGTGGGAAGAGGAGGACAGGTGTTCTTCGTCAACAACCGCGTGGAGAACATTAAGGAAGTGGCCGGAATGATCAGTCGGCTCTGTCCTGATGTGCACGTCTGCGTTGGGCATGGTCAAATGGAACCCACCAAGTTGGAAGACACCATGATGAGGTTCATTGAAGGCGAATATGACGTGCTCGTTGCTACCACCATCATCGAAAGCGGGCTCGATATTTCCAATGCCAACACCATCATCATCAATAATGCGAACCATTTCGGGCTGAGCGACCTGCATCAGATGCGTGGTAGGGTAGGGCGCTCCAACAAAAAGGCCTTCTGCTACCTGCTTGCACCACCGGTTACCATGCTTTCTCCCGATGCTAAGAAACGGCTCAAGGCAATTGAGGAATTCTCGGATCTGGGCAGTGGTTTCAACATTGCCATGCGCGACCTCGATATCCGGGGGGCAGGAGACCTCTTGGGAGCAGAGCAAAGCGGTTTTATCAGCGATATCGGGATAGAAATGTATCACAAGATCCTGGATGAGGCGGTGCAGGAACTCAAGGAGACCGAGTTCAAGGAGTTGTTCAAGGACGAGCCTAAGAAGCCGTTTGTTCAGGATTGTCAGATCGATACGGATCTGGAGATATTGCTACCCGATCAGTATGTGAACAGCATTGCCGAGCGCTTAGGGTTGTATCGCGAGTTGGATGACATTCAGAACGAAACGCATCTTCGTGAGTTTGAAAAGCGCCTGATAGACCGCTTTGGCCCGGTACCGAAACAGGGAGTGCAATTGATGGACACGATCAGGCTCAGATGGCTGGCCGCTTCCATCGGGTTTGAAAAACTCATTCTGAAGAATCAGAAGTTGATCTGCTATTTCGTCTCCGATCCTGAAAGCGGATATTTCCAAGGCCCTGTGTTTGCGGAGGTACTACAGTTCGTGAAAAACAACCCTCGAACCTGTGTCATGCGGCAGAAGAAGGACAAGTTGACGCTCACGTTTGAGAATACTGAAACGATCAGTCAAGCCATTGCAAGGCTCAATCCGATCCTTCCTTCGAAGATGGGTCTGCCTGTTCCCGAGCATTCGAACGGAGAATGAATTCATGAATATGCTCCGCGATCAGCTTGCCCTTATCTTCCTGAAGGAAGTGACCCGCACCTTCAATGGTGATGAGTGGCTCGTGCTTGATGGATGGTATGTTGTTTAAGAACCATTTCTCGGCACCTCGGGTAATCGGGTCCTTGTCTGAAAACATCACCAGCGCAGGTTTTGTCCAGCCTTTAAGCACTTCGCGGGCACGCGTCATTTGTTTTACGCCCTGGTCTTCTTTTCCGGTCGGAACCAATTGAGGCCATACTCTCGCGCCTACGAGGTATTTCTCTGTTGGGAATGGGGCACGGTACCCGTGAAGCACGTCTTTTTTCACTGGTTTATGGCAGCCCATTTTCATCACTTTTTCCAGTGGGAATTTCGGCCAGAAACGCGAGTAGGCTCGCCAGATCCGGAATGCGAGTGGCATGGGGCGGTTTCCAACGGGCAACGATGTGTTCATGATAACCACACGCTTGAACAGTTCAGGACGTTTCCCGAGTACACTCAGCCCGATCAGTCCTCCCCAGTCCTGCACCACAAGTGTGATGTCTTTCAGTTCGGTCTTTTCAATGAATTTCAGTAAACTCAAGTAATGCATGTAAAAGGAGTAATCCTTCTGGCGTGTGAACTTATCCGAACGTCCGAAACCATAAAAATCAGGCGCAACTACGCGGTAATGCTTTTTCAGTGGCAGTATCATTTTACGATAAAGGAAACTCCACGTGGGCTCTCCGTGCAGGCACAGGATCACTTCTCCTTCGCCCTCATCCAAGTAATGCATTCTTCCGCCATTCACTTCCACATAATTCGGGTTGAACGGAAAGTCAGGTAGACCGTAAAATCGGCTTTCGGGGGTGCGCAGCATTTCAATCATAACTCCAAGGTAAGTTGTTCGTTACAAATATCCTTGCGGCAAACTGGCGTCTGAATGAAAAACCAGCTGGTGGTTTACTTGGTGGCTTCTACATAAAGCGATTCGTCTCTTCGCAATTCACTATCTACCAGCAGCTTAGGGTTACGTCCGTTTCGGAAGGTTTCCTTCTTGATATCCTTGAAACCAGCCTCTTCCAGCATGTATTTGAATGTTTCAAAGTCATACATGAAAAGATGTCCATGGCTTCGGGCAATGCGATTGATGCTGATCATGGGTGTAGGTTCATGTCTGTCATCCGGTTTCGGAATAGTGACCTTTTCTCCGTTTCTGTGCCTGTTGTAGAGGTCAATGAACAACTCACCATCCGGAACAGCAATCCTCAGTGTGCCGCCAGGCTTCAACATCCGATGGAACTCTTTTAGGTTGTCTTTTACCGACTCGAACGGAATGTGTTCCATACAATGCTCTGTGTAAATGCCTTCTAGAACACCACTTTCGATCGGATAATTGTCTTCTTTAATGACCGAAACATCCCATGGAATAACACCAGGCTTCCATTCAATGTCGGTATTGATGAATTCCGGATAGATATTATAGCCGCAGCCTACTTGAAGATACTCCTTACCGTTTATCAGACCACTTGGAACGAACGCTTTCTTGTTGATGATCAGCGGAGTGATGAACCGATTATACAACTGATGGAACCGAGTGTAAGAGGTAATGGGTCGGTTCCATGAGAATTTTCCTGCTGCTTCCATTCAAAAGATTTTCAATTCAAATGTAAGGTTATTTGCTTCGGATCGCCTCCACGGGACTGAGTCTGGAGGCCAAATAGGCCGGAATGATGCCTGCAACAAGACCAATGGTCACTGAAATGCCCAGACCTGTCATGATGTTGTTCAGGGTGAGGTAGATATTCACGTCAAACACGGCAGAAGCTACGAACGTGAGTGCATACACGATGATCAGCCCGGCTATTCCACCCATCAGACTGAGGAATACGGCTTCGGAGAGGAATTCCATCATGATGAACCAGTTCTTGGCACCTAACGATTTCTCAATACCGATAAGGTGTGTTCGTTCTTTTACGGATACGAACATGATGTTTGCAATACCGAAACCACCCACGAGAATGGAGAACCCTCCAATGATGGTCCCAGCAATGTTCAGTATCTGAAAAAGGCTTTCGAGTGATTTCGACAGGAGGCTGATCTCATTCAATGCAAAGTTGTCATCTGCCAATGGCTTCAGTCGTCTTATGCTTCGCATAATGCCTCGGAGTTCGTCCATCAGTTCTTCGGTCTCAACTCCCTGCTTTGCCTTTACCATTATCAGCGGATTGGATCCCTGGCGGTCGATGCGCATAACCTGCCGTGCAAAGTTCATAGGCATGAGGAGCTGATTGTCTACAGAATTGCCGAAAACGCTCTCGCCCTCAACTCCGAATACCCCGATGACCACCAGTTTACGGCCAAAGACGATGACAGACTCGCCAACTGGGTCGGTTTCTCCGAAAAGTCCCTGAGCCACGGCCATTCCTATGATGCAGACATTCTTGCCAACGCTCGATTCGGCCATGGTGAAGTACCGTCCCGAAACAATGTCGAACGACTTGATGCGGTCATAATCGTGCGTAACCGCTACAATGCTTACGTTTTCGGCAGAGTTGGATGCATGCTTCACTGTTTTACTTTTCGATGCCATGAACACCACGGCTTCGGCCGCATTGCTCCTGCGTTGAACCTCTCTGAAATCGTTCAGGTCTGCTTCAGGCCGTTGCCAATACTTCCACCATTGCTGCATGGCCCCAGTGTCCCAAGGCCATTTCTGTATGTAAACCGTATTGTCGCCAAGCGATTGAATGTTCTCCTTGATGTTCTTTTCCATCGAATCCACCAAGGTGAAAACCGTGATAATGGCCATGATACCGATGGTGATGCCGAGCAAGGAAAGGATGGTTCGCAGCTTATTGGCCACAAGCGCATTCCAAGCCATCTTGATACTCTCGTTTAATAGCTTGAAAAAGATAATCATGTACTGTTGAAAACTTCGGAGGAAATGAACCGTGGCTGTTGGCCAAAGGTAATTGAATTGTACAAAAAAGGCTACCTTTGGCGCGCTTGGAAAAAGCGTCCGAAACCCTTGATTTTATTGGAGTTGAGAGCTTTTCGGGAAA
>JBFHEW010000162.1:0-6108 GCA_041583955.1 Bacteroidia bacterium
GGCCTTTGAGAACCGTGATGCTGTTCTTATAAATGTTCTTCGGTTCTGACGGGTCGGTCCAAGCATGCCAGGTATAATTGATGGCCGCCAGAAGGAAAACGCAACTCATGTGCGGAATGAGCAGGTATGCCACACCGAACCAGAAATTGACGTACATGACCAACGCCATGAACCCATAGAAAGCCAGCATACCGTAAACCATCTTCCGGAACTCGGCCATCTTGCCCTTTTTGTAGTGGTAATGCGCTACGGATAGCCCGGTCCAGAAAAGCGCAAACTCAAATAGATAAATGAGAAAGCGGGCTGCGTGCGAACGGTCGTAGAAAATGGTGGAAGTGACATCATCGGCCGCATTATCATGTTTATGATGGATGCGCATATGACCCATCGGATACCCTTGTGGAACATGACCGTAAAGCAATGAAAGGACGTGTCCATGGAAATTATTGAATAGACTGAACGCTCCTTTGAACATACCTTTCGGGGTATGTCCTTCTTTATGTATCATGGTGGCCACCTTTGAGAAAAAGGCGAAATAGGGGCCATAGTTCAGCACATTGTACGCCAGTGCTGCCAACCAATTCTTCCAACCCCAACCTTCGTTCGCACCGAGGTACGTTACCTGGATGTAATATGACCCGATGAACAATGCCGGAGCAAGAATCCCGATGCCGATGTAGGAGTACAGATACGGACTATCGCGCTCGTCCTTCATGATCTTGCGCGCCAACCAAAGCGTGGCAGCATCGGTTCTGGCGGCCAGCCATTTGGCCGGTGCAGTCGTATATGTCCAGCCGATCATTCCCACCCAAAGCATGGTCAGTGCAATGACCACAACCAACCACGGAATCGGCAGCAACAGGACGCCTGTTGCCACTAAGAAAAGCGCGTATTTGAATTTGAGAATGAAGGTCTTCCCTTCAGCAGCCTGATTGAGCGTCTGACTTAAGTATGCCATTTTCGGAGATGAGAGGTTCTGACAATGTTGCGCTAAAGTATGCGGACATCTCACAAAACCAACTGTTTCTGAGTTTAAATGTTGATTTATGTCAATTGCATGGCAGCTGAATCATATCCGTCCGTACCCGTAACTTAGCGCCATGGAAAATGCAACGTTCGAAGATTTTCAGAGAATTGACCTCCGGGTTGGAACCATTGTGAAGGCCGAAGCATTTCCGGAGGCGCGAAAACCTGCCTACAAGCTTACCATCGACTTCGGGTCATTAGGAACGAAGCAAAGCAGTGCGCAGATCACAGAACGGTACAAAGCCGAGGATCTACCTGGAAAACAGGTTGTAGCCGTATTCAATTTCCCTCCCAAAAAAGTAGCCGGATTCAAGAGCGAGATATTGGTGCTGGGTGCCACACCCACCGTGTCTGATGTGGTGTTATTGAGCCCTGAGACCGTATTGCCCAACGGATCGGTTGTCAGATAAGCGACACGCCCTGCAACCAACACGCATACTTAACGCCATTTATTGCGTTATACTTGTTCAATTGGGTTTCCCCAGTGGTCATATGCGTTTGTTAAAACCGATACTCAGCTTTACAATGGTGCTGTTTCTGTTTCCTGCTTGGGGTCAGAATCTCAGTAATATCCGTAGCCGAACGTTGGAGGTGACGAACGACACGATCATCCTGGACACGCTGAGCATCGTTCCTTCGGGTTTCGGAGTGCAGATGAACGGGATGCAACTGGACTCAACCTCGTTCCGTCTGGAGTGGTATTCTGCAACCCTTATCGTTGATACCGGTCTGATCGGAAGTTCCATTGAGTTGAATTATCGCGTTTTTCCATCGCTTTATTCAAAGCGGACCTTCAACAAGGATCCATCATTGATACGCAACATTCAGAATGTCCCTCAGAATCCGTTCAACTACACGGTTCAACCGACCACCTCCGATCAGCTCTTCGACCTTGGAACATTGAGTCGGAGCGGCTCCATATCGCGTGGAGTGACCATTGGCAACAATCAGGATCTGGGGGTGAGTTCCAGTCTGAACCTCAATCTTTCTGGCCAGATAACTCCGAAAGTGGGTATCCGCGCAGCGATAACCGACAACAATATCCCGTTCCAACCCGAAGGAAACACCCAACAGTTGCAGGATTTCGATCAGATATACATTCAACTTTTCACAGACGAAACGGAGCTGACCGCAGGCGATTTCAGACTCGAACGCCCGAACAGCTACTTCATGAGCTTTTTCAAACGGGCACAGGGGGTCAGCATCAAACACCGTTTTCCGATTGTGAAGAAGAAGGTTACGGACAACCATCCGGGCTTTTTGGAAGTGAAAGGAAGCGGGGCCTTGTCGCGCGGAAAGTTCAACCGACAGATCATTCAAGGTGTGGAAGGAAACCAGGGACCATACCGGCTACGTGGCTCGGAGAACGAATCGTTCATCATTGTGATTGCAGGAACGGAACGGGTGTACATAGATGGGCAATTGATGATCCGGGGCCAGGAGAACGATTACATCATGGATTACAACACGGCCGAGTTGAGTTTCACATCCAAACGATTGATCACGAAGGACTCGCGTATCATCATCGAATTCCAATATTCTGAGCGTAACTACTCGCGATCGTTGTTCCATGTGGGTACCGATTTTGAGAAAAACCGTCTGAAAGTGCGTTTCAATCTGTATTCCGAGCAGGATGGAAAGAACGGGCTTTTGAATGGCGATCTATCAGCCGATCAACTTCAACTGCTTCAGGATATTGGCGATAATGTGGAGTTGGCCATCATCCCTTCCATCGATTCTGTAGGATTTGATAACGATCAGGTGCGCTATCTCAAAAAAGACACGACCATAACCATAGCGGGTGTTCCGGTTACCGTGCCAGAGATCTACGTGTTCAGTATTGTGCCCGATAGCGCCATCTATCAGGTCCGGTTTTCGGATGTGGGTCTTGGTAATGGCGATTACGTGCAGATCCAAACCACGGCAAATGGCAGGGTATACCAGTGGGTTGCCCCAGACTCCATTACCGGAGCACCGAAAGGTCGGTTCGTTCCTGCCCAGCAGATCATTACCCCGAAATTGAACCAGCTCTTCACACTCGGGGCTGAATACAAGGTGAGCAAGAACGGGAAGGTATCAGTGGAAGGCGCCTTATCAAACTCAGACCTCAACCGGTTTTCAAGCATCGACAATGATGATAACCTGGGCTACGGAATGAAGGTGAAATACGACCACGTCATACCCATCGGAGATTCGGCCAAGTGGGCCATAAAAACGGGAGTTGATTTTGAGCATCTCAATAAGAACTTCCGACCGATAGAGCGTTTCCGTTCCGTAGAATTTGAACGCGATTGGAACATCCAGAATCAGAATGTCTTTTCCGATCAATACATCTCCGCAGCACGGCTAGGTTTTACCCGAAAAGACATTGCAGATGTTGAGTACACTTTCCGTTCGTTCGTGAACGAATCGCAATTTGAAGCCTACCAGAACGCGTTGGCCCTGAAGATCGGGCACAAAGGATTCAGTCTGGATGCCGATGGGAGTCACATCTTCTCCAACGGGCAGGAGGTCAACAACCGATTCGGAAGGTTTCAGGTTGGAGTACAGCAGAAATTCAAGTGGTTCTGGGTTGGGGCCACCGATATTTTTGAGGACAACCGTTTCTTCGTTCCAGGAACTGACTCTCTTACTACACGCTCATACAGATGGAACGATTCCAAGGTCTATATCAAAAGCCCCGATACATGGAAAAACCGCTACTCCGTGTTTTACCAAAGACGGGACGATTGGTTGCCCGGCAGTGGAGATCTTAAGTACTCGAGTCTTGGAGAAAGCGCAGGAGTAACCGGTGAGTTGGCCAAGAATCCGAACAGCATCTTCAAAGCCACCGTCACCTACAGAAGGTTGGTGGTTAGGGACACCCTTCTTAGCAACAACAGACCGGACAATACCCTTGTGAACAGATTGGAATACAACCTGAAAGTGCTGAAGGGAACCATCACCTCATCAACATTCTACGAAGTAGGTTCCGGACTGGAAAGCAAGAAGGAATTCAGTTACGTGGAAGTACCCGTGGGACAAGGTGCTTACAGCTGGATCGATCAGAACGGTGATGGGTACAAGGACATCAACGAATACGTTCCGGCCGTGTATCAGGACACCGCCCGCTACATCCGCATCTTTACGCCTACCAACGATTTCACGAAGGTCTATACCACCCAGTTCAATGAGGTGATAAACCTGAACCCGCGAGCTGCCTGGGGCGGAAAAACGGGGTTCAAGAAATTCGTTTCACGATTCTCCGATCAACTTGTTTACCGCATCGACCGAAAGACGCAGCGCGACAACCTGTTGGCAGCTTTCGACCCTTTCTTCAGCACCGTTTCAGACAGCACATTGGTAACGCTCAGCTCCTCTTTCCGCAACACGTTCTTCTTTAACAGAAGCAGCTCTACTGTGGGAGCCGACTACACCTATGCGCAGACCCGGAGCAAGGTTTACCTCGCCAACGGATTTGAAACCCGCACCAATCTTTCGCATAAGCTAAAAGTGCGGTGGAATTTCACAAAGATGTTCACACTGAATGCTGATGGCGAGTTCGGTTGGAGGGAAACAGACTCCTTCTTCGACAACAACAAATTGGACGTGCAGTACTACGAGATCGAACCGCAGCTGGTCTTTCAACCCGGAACCAAATGGCGCGTACGGGTAAAATTCAAATACACCGACAAACTCAACTTCAAACCCGAGAACACGGGTACCGAACAGGCCATTCTGCGCGATGCCGGGATTGACGGCAAGTACAACCTCCTTCAGCGCGGAAGCATCAACGCCACATTCAATTTCATCAGTATAACTTATGACGGATCGACCGGAAACACGGTGGAGTTTGAGCTTTTGGAAGGACTTAAAGCAGGGCTCAACTTCACTTGGAGTACATTCTTTCAAATGCGCGTAGGCAAGAACATGCAAGTGAACCTGCAGTACAACGGCAGAAAGAGCGGAGAGAATACCGCTGTTCATACGGGCACGGTTCAAGTAAGGGCATTCTTCTGATGTGAAGCCGATCATTGATCATCTTCCATCAGAAACCGTCATTTCCCGGTTTCGCTTCTCGTTAGAGAAACGTACACGCCAATGCCAAGCGAACTGATGATGAACAGCAACGAGAACCATTCCGGTAGGTGCACCCATTGCGAGGTAATGAGCTTGAGAGCAACGAATAACAGAATGCTGAAAACGCTGTATTTCAGATAAACGAAGCGTTCGAGCATATTTGCAAGGAAGAAGTAAAGCGAACGTAGCCCGAGAATGGCGAAAATATTGGAGCTGTATACAATGAACGGGTCTGTGGTGACGGCAAAGATGGCCGGGATGCTATCCAACGCAAAGAGCAGGTCTGTGAACTCAATGGTGATGAGTGCCCCAAAGAGTGATGTGAATGTCAATTTACCATCAATTCGGGTAATGAACCGACCATCGTCTGTTTGGGTACGGAAATGGAAATAGCGTGATATTCCCTTCGGCTCCTCAACCTCATGGTGCTCGGCCTCATCCTTCAATGTTTTGAATGCGGTAAAAAGGAGGAACACCCCGAAAACCATGGTAAGCCAGTGAAAACGCTGTATAAGGCCAATGCCCACAGCTATCACAATGGCCCGGAAGACCAATGCCCCTAGAATACCCAAAAAGAGCAGCTTGTGCTGGTACTTCGGTTGCACCTTGAACGAAGCAAAGATGAGCGCCATTACGAAGAGATTATCAACGCTGAGCGATAGTTCAATGATGTAACCTGTAAGGTAAGTAAGCACCGCGTGGGCAGGCGAATGATGTTCGTGATTGACCACATGACCTGATGCATAAGCCCAATAGACAACACCCATGAAAAGCAAGGCATTGCAAACGAAAAAGGCTGTTTCAATAGCTGCCTGCCTTACGGTTACGGTACTCTCCTTTCGGTTAAGCACCAACATATCAATGGCCAACAGCACCATTACGTACACTATGAGAACGATCCACGGGATACTCAACGACATGGTAGGGAGAAATATGCCGCAAAGCTATGCGATCATTTGCCTCGCCACCGGTCCGACCTGAAATATCGCAAGCAGCCCAAGTTGCCTACTTCTGAGGAACAAC
>JBFHEW010000163.1:0-6073 GCA_041583955.1 Bacteroidia bacterium
CTGAAGAGCATTGAATATAGTTGTTGGCCTATGGTGGAGTACACACGCCAGATGAAGAATGTGTTTGGCGTTTACCCGAAGTACGTCTTAGGCTTGTCTTCTCATGGCCCAGACCGGTTCCATAAGAACTACGACTTTGCGGCAGCTACCAAAGCCTTGAATGAGACCTTGATCAAGTACCTGAACTATCATTTCTATGAAGAAGAAGTGATCTTCAATATTGTAAGAACCCGTCCCGTGATCACCGATTCATTGCTTTCTACCTTAGGAAACGAATGGGTAGAGTTCATAGCCAAGTACGATATTCCCTTCACTCACATCGAACTGGAAGAAGTAGCCAAGGTGTGTTACGTAATGTGCAGTGGACTAATGGATGGCGTGCGAGGACAGACCATCAATGCAGATAGAGGGTATGATTTTGCCGAAGGTCTGCAACGCCTGTATATGGATCAAGAAGTGTTGGGCTTGTAAAATGCTTCCTTTAATTGAATAAATATTTCGGCTCGAACCTTACAGAACTACAGAGATAATGGAGTGATTGCGTTTTCCCAATTTGGAGCCAAAATCTGGTACAAATACAAAGACGTTCAAGCCTTCCTTGAAAGCAACATGAAGGAAAAACTACGTTAGACGATCTTGACCAGGGTTATTTAACCTTAGGGGGCCGAAGGTCTCGAACCAAAGTTGAAAACGCTTCGGTTGCGCCTCGCTTATTTTATGGTTGAGTTCATTGAAACCAACATCGAGTTCGTAACCAAGCGCTTACGAACAATTCGTTATTAGCGAACACAGACCGGGTGGGCCCACAAGAAACCGCTTCAAATGAGGCGGTTTCTTCATTTTCGGGCTGTCGTTCCTCGAACTCCTTCGATTTCAAAAAACGCTTACACAAAGATCCAACGGTTTAAGGGAACCGATGCATTGCACCGGTCGCTGACAGAATCAATGGCCCCCTGAACGAAAAGCAGCGTTGATCTGATGGAACAACCATGGCATTTCCATTGCAGACCATGATAACAGTCAGCTTCAACGTCATGATTATGGTTCAATTATTGTTTTTCTTTGATGCGAATAAAAAATCCGATCAAATGAAACACTGCCTTACCATTCTCTTCTTCTCCATTGCATTCGGCTCCATGGCCCAGAATTACGCTCCGGTGGTGGAGCAGGTGGTTCCGATGGACGGGGTTTCGAGAAATAGCCTCACCATCATCATCAAGGATGCGAAGACAGAAGACATTAAAAAAGCATGGAAAAAGCAGCTCAAAGACCTGAAATGCAAGGTGAATGATAAGACCTTCATTTTCGGTGACGACTGTAAGCTGAAAGAAATGGGAAGTAACACGTTCGATGTGTATTCGGTGGTGGAAGAAGCTACGGACCAAGGAGTGAAGTTGGTGGTGGCCTTCGATCTTGGCGGAGCATATCTGAGTAAAGCCAATCATCCTGATCAATATCCGGTGGCAGAAAAGATCGTTTATGATTTTGCCGTTGAGCAGGCCAGAGAGCTTGTTCGTGCCGAGATTGCCGCCACAAACGCAATCATAAACGGATTTGAAAAGGAATTGTCGGGGCTGGAAAAGGATAAGGCCGGAATGGAATCGGATATTGCCGATCATGAGAAGAAGATAGGCGAGCTGAAAACAGCCATAGAGGTGAACCTTGGAAACCAGGCCAACAAACAAGCGGAGATAGCAGGTGCCAAGTCGGCATTGGTTGATCTTGAAGTGCGATTGAAGGCCATTAAATGACCTCGGGCCATTTGCTCGGAAAAGGCGGCCAATGGTCGCCTTTTTTGTATCTATGATGCATGAAATCCGTCCCGATCATTCTGATATTGAGTGTTTTGGTTTCTGTCTGTTGGGGGCAGACGGATAGTCCGTACGTATTCAATTGGAAAAAGGAATTGATCTATGCCTCGGGGGCGGGGCTTTTAGCAGGCGGAGGACTCCTGACCAGCTACCAGACACGACCTCTTACACCGGCCCAGGTGAACGCGTTGGACAGGTTCGACATACCAGGATTTGACCGCAATGCAACGGCAAATTGGAGCACACAGGCCGCCCTGGCCAGCAACATACTGATATACGGTAGCGTCACGCTTCCTGCCTTCCTGATGATAAACAAGCGTATGCGCAAGGATTTTCTGGTTATCGGGTTCATCTATGCCGAAACCGCCATGCTGACATTGGGTGTTACCGAACTCACCAAAGGGTTATCGAACCGCGCGCGTCCGTTCGTCTACAATCCCAACGTTGACATGCGTGAAAAGACGGACCGGGATGCACGACATTCCTTTTTCTCAGGCCACACCTCTCTCACAGCCGCGTTGTGCTTCACAACTGCTAAGATCTTTTCCGATTACTCGGACAATCGCACACACGAAGCATTGGTATGGACAGGGGCGGCTCTCGTTCCGGCCGTTACAGGTTATCTTCGCTTTCGGGCCGGCAAACACTTTCCGAGCGACATCATTGCAGGTTACTTTGTAGGTGGTGCCGTTGGCTATCTGATTCCGTGGCTTCACCGAAGAAAGCCGTTGGCCAAAGGACTAAGCGTTTCCCCTTTTTCCACGGGAGACGGAGCGGGTATTTACTTAAGTTATGAGTTATGAACAGATATCTGATACTTCTATTTGTCGGAACGGTTCTGGCCGGTTGCAATGCTGATACATTACCCGACCCCACTCCTGATTATCGGGAGGTCTTTGAAGGTCGGTACATTGGTGTACGCACCATTTCCAGCTGGACATTGAACGGCCCTTATACAAGTGTAGACCAGGACGACACCGTCCACGTAGTGCTCAGCGGTGATTCTGGGCTGCTCTTGAATCAAACAGAGATTCACATTGGGACGGACGGTCTGTTCTTCGAGCAAGGAAATGCCGGAGCTTCCAGTTACTTCTCCGTACAATTCAGCAATGGCGACAGCCTCAGGACCGATCTGAACGGAGGCGGCCTAGGCGGTGGTTACCACAATACGTTCAGAGGTCGAAAGCAATAGGCGGCACCAACGGCCCTCCGTTACTTGCTCTGCGAACCGAGCAGTTGCATCAGCTCATTCAACTTAGGCGAAAGCACCATCTCCGTTCTACGGTTTACAGCACGACCTTCCTTGGTTGAATTATCGGCCTTCGGAGCGAACTCACCTTTTCCTGAAGCGATCAGGCGAGTGGCATCCACTCCTTCGTCTGTGAGAATGCGGACCACGGATGTGGCACGGGCAACGCTCAGATCCCAGTTATCCTTGAATCGGTTGGTCTTGATAGGAATACTGTCCGTATGGCCTTCAACAGCCATGTTGATGTCGGTGTTCTTGTTCATCACCTCCGCTATCTTCTTGACCGCGTCAACACCTTTTGGCTCAACGGCATCGCTACCCGATTTGAAAAGGAGTTTATCACTCATGGAAACGTAAACCTTGCCATCACGCATTTCCACGCTGAGCTCGTCCGAGTCAAATCCCATCAACGCCTTCTTCACTCGTTCGTTCAAGGCGCTCATCAGTTCATCCTGTTTCTTCAGGATCTCTTCCAGCATTTTCAACCGTTCTTCCCTGTTTTTCAGCAGGTTTTCCTTCTCGTTCAACTCCTGCTGCTTCTTGGCAAGGTCGCTGCTCAGCCCCGCCACCTGAGCGCCAGATGATAGTTTCAGTTGGTCATATTCCTGCTTCTTCTTTTCGAGGTCCTCTTCGAGCCAACCCACCTTCTTTTCAGATGCGGTAAGTTTATCCTTGGTGTTCTGAAGGTCTTTTTCCGTGGCTTTCAGAACCTGTTCCAGGTCGGCCGTTCTACCACACAGCGAGTCCCTTTGGGCAACTGCCTCTTTGAATTTCTTCGATTGGAATGTCTGTTGTCCCTTGGTGTAGGCCTCTCCGCATGGTTTAACCGATGCGCAGGAAGAGATCATTGCGGAAATGATGACCAAAGCGATGAATGGCTGTATGTTGAATGGTTTCATGTTACTGGATTTCTAACGCTAAATTAGATGCTATTTGAAGAGCAGATGCAACCCAATGCAAATGTTATTCACCATTCGCATTGCACAATTTATAACCACGCTGATGAAGCGCAGCTAGGTGTGGTTCCCCGGTGATCGATTTCGTATTTTCGTCACGCAACCAGCCCCTCAATGGTTCGTTCTAAACCCGAATCTGATTCCTAATGCGCATGTTCAGGTCTTTCCTTACGGGATTGAGTCTTTTTTTACTTGTTACCGTTCCTGCCATGGGGCAGGAATGCGGAATCATCTATGTTTCTCCCAATGGCGCTGCCTTCGGAACAACCGGAACACGCGCCAATCCGGCAAGCCTGAGTCATGGACTGAGCCTGGTTGACGTTTCAAATAACGTGCTATGGCTTGCGGCCGGCACTTACCCCATTTCCGATTTTCTGGCTATTCCGAATAATGTGACCATTGAAGGCGGCTTTGACCCTTCAACATGGATCAAAGGCAACAACACCCCGAGTATCATCAATAGGGATGCGACCAATGCGCTTCCGCCCCCGGCCAATGCGCTTGTCGGTCTGGCAGGCCTCAATGCATCAGGCTTCCGTTTACAGGACCTCACAATTAACGTGGCCGCTGCCACTGGGGCAGGTGTTTCGGTATATGGGATCTATCTCAACTCCTGTTCCAACTATAAGATCGTTCGCTGCGAGGTGACAACGGGTGCTGGAGGTCCCGGAATTGCGGGCGTTCCCGGCACACCAGGAACTCCCGGTACGGCAGGTTCTCCAGGACTACAATGGGGTTATGAGAACGCTCCTCCACCTGGTGGTGCAGGTGGCATAGGAGGGAACAATGGTGGAAATGGCGGAATCAGCGCCAGATGGAACGGTTCGTCTCCGGGCGGGCAGGCAGGTAGCCCAGGAGGTTGTGGCGGTGCCGGTGGAAACAGTGGTTCGGGCGCAAGCTGCGGATGCGGCCTTTTCGGAACCAGCAATAACAACAACTGCGGAGGGAACGCTCCCACTGCGGGACAGCCTGGAACCGCAGGAACGCCCGGTACGGCCGGAGCGGTTGGTCCAGCAGGAACTTACGTTACCGGATATTTCGCTCCGGGCGGACAAGGCGGTAACGGGACCTCCGGAACCAGTGGTTGTGGTGGCGGTGGTGGCGGTGGCGGTGGCGGCCGTCAGCAAGGCGGGAACGACCAGACCGGTGGTAGCGGTGGCGGTGGCGGTGCCGGAGGTGGTGGCGGAACGGGCGGAACCGGAGGAACCGGAGGCGGTGGTTCGTTTGCCATTTTTGCTTGGAACAACGGGGCAGGTGGTGAAGTGATAGACTGCTTTGCAAACCCAGGTCCTGGCGGTGCGGGAGGCGCTGGCGGAGCAGGTGGTGCAGGTGGTGCAGGTGGCGCTGGCGGTGCCGGAGGAACAGGATTCGGATGCGCAAGCAGTAATGGAGCCCCAGGCGGTGCCGGAGGTGCAGGTGGCGCTGGCGGTGCAGGCGGTGCAGGAGCCACGGGTCCAAGCATTGCCCTGGCTGAGCAGGGCGGAGGAACTCCTGTGATTGCCTCCGGAATCAATGGCGTGCCCGGAAACCCACCCATTATCTCAGTGAATAATTTCGGATGCACCAATTCCGATATCGCATTCTCGGCCACAGGAGGGAATGGAGCTTGGAACTTCGGTTCCGGAGCAACTCCGCAGACGGCCAATGGAAATGGACCGCACCTAGTGACATACCCCACAACAGGCAGAAGGACCATCACCTATGCCGGAACGACTTTCACCGATTTCGTTGGCATTTTCAATGATGGCCCCACCCTACCTACCATCACTCCTGCCAACGGAACCGTGGATGCAGGGTGCCCAAATCAATACACTACAACGCTTGTTGGAAGCCAATACGATTGGGATTTTGGCCCGGCAGCATCGCCCGCCACAGAATCAGGTGCTTCTGTCACCACCACATCCGATGTTTTTTTCAGCACCCCCGGAACGTACTGGATAAAAGTGACCGTGCTTACCGCCTGTTGTGGTCCGGTTACCGATTCAACGCAAGTCACCGTGCAGGCGAATGCCTATGACGTGACCCTCACCGCCAGCAGTACATCCATTTGCGAAGGC
>JBFHEW010000164.1:0-6029 GCA_041583955.1 Bacteroidia bacterium
ACCCGAGGCACTGATGCCAATGACCACATCCTTCTCTGAAACCGAGTATTCCTCCAGGTCAGACCAACCTTGCGTGGTGCTGTCTTCCGCAAATTCCACCGCTTTTCTGATGGCCTTATCGCCACCGGCAATGATGCCAATGACCATTCCGTGCGGAACGCCATAGGTAGGAGGGCATTCAGATGCATCCACAATTCCCAGCCGACCGCTGGTGCCGGCCCCGATGTAGAAGAGTCTTCCTCCGTTCTCCATCTTAGCAATGACGCAGTTGATGAGTGCCTCGATCTCGGGCAGTGCCTTCTCTATGGCGTGCGGAACGGTCTTGTCTTCCCGGTTGATGTTGGCCAACAGCTCGCTGACCGACATCTTTTCGAGGTGGTTGTAGTTGGATGCACTTTCGGTGATGCGGTTATCCATGGCCTAACCGAAAATGTTCGGATATCTCTGTGGGTCGGCTTCGCTCATGATGGCATAGGCCGCTTCCACCATATCCTCCGTGCTCGGTTTGCTGAAGTAATCGCCATCGGTACCATAGGCTGTTCTGTGCGCCTTGGCGGTGAGGGTCTTCGGTTCAGAGTCGAGATGGAAGTATCCTTTCTGAACTTCGAGGATCTGCTGTAACATGTAGGCCGATGCACCACCTGGCACATCCTCATCGATCACCAACAGGCGGTTGGTCTTTTTCAAGGATTCCACAATGGAATGATGCGTATCGAACGGAAGCAGGGTCTGCACATCCACCAATTCGGCAGAAATGCCCACTTCGGCCAATTCGTCAACGGCCTTGAGAGCGAGGTTGACGCACGAACCGTAGGTCACGATGGTGAGGTCGGTACCTTCTCTGAGTACTTCTGGGATGCCCAAAGGTGTTCTGAAGGCTCCGAGGTTCGAAGGCAGTTTCTCCTTGGTGCGGTAACCGTTGAGTGGTTCAATGATGAGACCGGGGTCGTCTGATGCAAGCAGTGTATTGTAGAATCCTGCCGCTTGGGTCATGTTGCGCGGAACGCAGACATGGATGCCGCGCAATGCATTCACGATCATGCCCATGGGCGAACCGGCATGCCAGATACCTTCCAGCCTGTGTCCGCGTGTGCGGATAATGAGCGGGCATTTCTGTCCGCCTTTGGTACGGTACTGCAATGAGGCGAGGTCATCGCTCAAAGGCTGCAGGCCGTAGAGCAGGTAATCGAGGTACTGGATCTCTGCAATAGGGCGGAGGCCACGGAGCGCCATGCCGATACCCTGTCCCATGATGCTTGCCTCGCGGATGCCTACATCGAAGATGCGGTTGGCCCCGTGCTTCTTCTGCAGTCCTTCAAAACCTTGGTTCACACCACCAATGCTTCCGAGGTCTTCGCCAAAGGCCACCACATCGTGACGTTCGGAGAAAATGTGGTCGAAATTGTGCAGCAGCACTTCGCGGCCATCCACCAGTTTGGCATCGGAGTCGTAGGTGGGGGCAACGGCAGCCATTCTAGGGGCGCTGTTGGGGGTTTCGCTTTCGAGGAATGAGTTGTAGCGCTCACGGTTGAGGGCCAGTTGGTTCTTGAGCCATGCAGCGAGCTTGGTGGTGTCGGCATCGTTGCGTGCACCCAGTTTGAGCAATGCTTTGCGGGCAGTGCCTATCACCTCTTTCCTGCTAGGGGCAAAACCGGTGTTGAGTCCTTTAGCAAGTTCTGAGAGACCGACAGCCTCGAGCATGGCAATCAATTCATCGCGTTCGGCTTCAATTTCGGAGACGAATGCCTTCCAAGCCGCGGCCTTCTGAGCCTGAACCGTCTTTTTGGCCTCAGCCTCAATGGCATCGCACTCTTCTGCCGTGGCGATCCCTTTTTCCAGGATGAACTCGCGCAGTTTGCGAATGCAATCGTATTCCTCTTCCCACGAAAGTCGTTCTGCGCTTTTGTAGCGCTCGTGCGATCCGGAAGTGGAGTGTCCCTGAGGCTGCGTTACTTCCTCCACGTGGATGAGCACCGGTACGTGCTCGGAGCGGCAAATGGCAATGGCCTCTTCGTAGGTCTTCACCAGATGGGCGTAATCCCAGCCTTTGGTTTTGAAGATGCGCAATCCGGTGTTGTCGGATCCTTTTTCGAATCCGCTCAGTGCTTCGGAGATGCTGGCCTTCACGGTTTGGAATTCCTTGGGAACGGATATGCCGTAGCCATCGTCCCAAATGGAAATGGCAAGCGGAACCTGAGTCACGGCCGCGGCATTCATGGTTTCCCAGAAATGACCTTCGGAGGTGCTGGCATCGCCAATGGTACCGAAGGCCACCTCATTCCCTTTATCGGTAAAGTGTGTCTGAGTGTGCAGGTTCCTGTTCTCGCGGTAGATCTTGGAGGCATGTGCCAGACCTAGCAGACGCGGTACCTGTCCGGCCGTAGGCGAAAGATCGGAAGCGCTGTTCTTCTGGTCCATCAGGTTGCGCCACGAACCATCGGTGTTGATGGAGCGCGTGGAGAAGTGTCCGTTCATGGAACGACCGGCCGAAGATGGGTCGGCCTCGAGGCTTGGATGGGCGTAAAGCTGCGCGAAGAACTCCTGTACGGTAAGCAATCCGCTGGCCATCATGAACGTTTGATCGCGGTAGTATCCTGATCGGAAATCGCCATTTCGGAACACTTTGGCCATGGCAATCTGCGCCACCTCCTTTCCATCTCCGAAGATGCCGAACTTGGCCTTGCCTGTAAGGACCTCCTTCCTGCCCATGAGGCTGGCCTGTCGGCTTTCGTTGGCCAATCTGAAATCGGCCAGCACCTCCTGCTTGAATTCGGCTTTGCTAAGGGTCTCTTTTGAACTTGATCTCACGCTTTCTTCCGTCATATTCTACCTCCTTTTTCGAGTTCGCGAATATACGGAAAAGGCCGCTCCCATGGGTTGATGTCGGCAGCCTCGCTACGCTGCAACCACCTGCTGTCACGGAAAGATGGGGACCGTTGTACCACACGGTGTGAAGGGGGCGGAAACACGAAAGGCCACCCAAGAGCGGCCTTTCATGATGCGGTCAACCAATGGTCAGCCCGGGTATGTGGTGAGTTGCACCGTGCGTTGAATGGTAGGTGTGACCCAATAGGTGGCATTGACCACCCTTTTGAGAATGATCTCGGTGGGATGGATGCTTGCCTCCTCGTTGTCTTCTTCGGTAGTGGCACTTCCGCGCTTCAATTCCTCTTCCACCTTCTTCATTTCCTGCTCGAGTTCCTGATGCTTTTTCTTCAGCTCCTCGTTGTTGTCTTTGGTTCTGATGCGGATGTTGATGTCGTCCACATCCACGTCCACATCAATGTCAGACGAGGACTTTGTCTTGATCAGTCCATCGCAATCCACGCAGGCGAGACCTTTCGGGGTCATGATCCATCTGCGGCCTACCATATCACCATCATACGTGTTGGTGGTATTGTCGATGTCGTAGATGATGCGCATCATCTCGTCAGAGAGGAAGATGGTATAGCCTACAGGCAGCAGCAATTCCAGTTCCACTTCCTGTGTTCTCCAGAGTTCATCTTCCGGAATTTCGAAGAAACCATTGAAGAGGATGGAGGTGTCGGTGGCGCTGAAACCGTAATCGATCTTGCTGGCACGTTCCATGGCCTCCTGCTTCTTTTTGGCGCGGGCCAGGCGTTTCACCACCAACTTAGGACCTCCTGTCTTGGCCATGTTGATGTTGAGCTCGGGCTTGCCATAGAGCTTTTCGGAGTTTCCGGCAGAGAGCAGGTCGAGGTTGAAGATGTTGGCCTCGAAGCTCGGTTCATCGTCACCCAACGAGTGGTCGAGGGCCAGGTGGATGGTCTTGGCCGGATCGGCATTGAGGCTTAGTTCGATGGTCTCGGTGTCGCTGCCCTCGCTCGAGAAGTCGCTCACCACCATGATGGTAAGGGCGAACGATAGCACCACGCCAATGACCCACAGTGAACTGAACACCAATCCGATGTTTTTGGGTCTTCTTCTGAGGTTGACCAGCAGGCGCAGCCCAATGTAGGCCAACGCAAGCAGTGGAATGCCCCAGACCAATATGCCTGCCACGTAGATCCATGCCATCATACCTGTTCCTCCTACCAGGTTGTGGAGGATGTCCTGCGCTTCCATGGTACTTAGAATACCATCGTTACTGAGGCTGATGATGGCCGGCATGCCTAACGGAATGGATAAGAGGCCAATGAACCCGAACACCCCTGCCATGATGAAGAAGAAGCCAAGGATCTTACCGATGAACCGGACAAACATGATGGCCAGGCTGGCTACCAGCGTAATGGCACGGTGAAATCCGTTGGCGATCTTTCTGCCCGCACCCGAGTTGCCGTGCAGTTCGTTCAATCTGTCTTTGACCGCTCCCAACTCCTCGTTTACCCGCTTTTCAATGTTGGAAACGGTCACCGACTCCCCCCGCATCTGCAGTTTTTCGGTGGTGGTACGTGCTTCCGGAATGATTATCCAGAGAATGATGTAGAGGAAGGCACCCGTTCCGAAGAAGATGAGGGCAATGACCAGAAGGAGCCGTAGCCAGATAGGGTCTTCAATACCGAGGTAGCTCGAAACGCCCGAGCAGACGCCACCCACCACTTTATTGTCGGGATCGCGGAAGAGCTTGCGGGTGCTGAAACCGCGGGCCCCCGTACGGTTGTCGCTCCAATCGGCCGTATCGGCATCGTCTTCGAGGAAAGCCTCCGGCTGACCCATGATGGAGATGACGTGGTTCACATCCTCCATGGTGACCACCTGCTTCTGGTCGGCCATGCGTTCCTGTAGCATTTCGGCCAATCTGGCCTCAATATCGGCTATGATCTCATCGCGCCCGTTCGAGTCTTTGAAATAGCTTCGTATCGTATTCAGATACGCATCGAGCTTATCGAATGCGTTCTCGTCAATATGGAAAACGTAGCCCGCTATATTACTGGTTATCGTCTTGTTCATTGGTTCTTGTTTTTAGAGGTCGTATGGTTTACTGATGCCACCAGTTCATCCCAGGTCGCATCCATTTCTTTGAGGAATCGTTGACCCATTTCGGTCAGTCCGTAATATTTTCTCGGGGGGCCGCTGGTGCTTTCCTCCCATCTGTAGTTGAGCAGCCCATCGTTCTTGAGCCGCGTAAGAAGGGGGTAGAGTGTGCCTTCCACCACGATCAGTTTTGCATCCTTCAAGGTCTGCAATATGTCGGAGGCGTAGACCTCTTCCTTACTGATAATGGAGAGAATGCAGTACTCGAGAACACCCTTTCTCATCTGCGATTTTACTCTCTCAATATTCATGCTTTCTTCTTTTTTCTGTTCTGTGGCTCAGTGCTTCTCAAATCGGAATTCGTAGTAGAATACCTCATTTGCTGCACGTTCGTCCACGGTTATGGTGGCCAATTGTGCTTCCAGCAGCTCTTTCAACTCCTTGTGCGAGTAGTTCGCATCCAGCAGTTCGAGTTTGCCCTGGTCGTTCACTTTCAGTTGCACCCTTACCAACCCTTTCTCATTGACCTGTAACGGCACGCTGAATCGCGGGTTGGATACCGACTGCTCAATGGCCTGTTTCACTTTGGTGGTGACCACTGCACTTTCGTTGTGGAGAAACATGCTAGCGGTAAGCAATGTGGTGATGATGAATGTGTTCATGATTCGATTGTTTACTTGTTTAAGATACCTTGTATTGCAAAGTACTGGGACAAATGTATGTGATAAATATGGTACTATGCAAAACCTAGTACCATAAAATTTGTTAACTCGCTGATAATGAGGAGGAAAAAAATAGGAGAGAGGAATTAGGAGTTAGGAGCGAGGTCAGAGGATAGAGGTTAGAGGAACCAGATACGTCAAATCGCAAATCGCAAATCAATATCTCTGTGTCTCTGTGTGGGACCTAGGAATTAGGAGTTAGGAGTTAGGAGCGAGGTCAGAGGTTAGAGCAACCGGATGCTTCAAATCGTAAATCGTCAATCGTAAATCAAAATCTCTGTGTCTCTGTTTCTCTGTGTGGGACTGGGGACGGCATTTGAGGTTAGAGGAGTGAGGTTAGAGGAGTGAGGTTAGAGGAGTGAGGTTAGAGGA
>JBFHEW010000165.1:0-5986 GCA_041583955.1 Bacteroidia bacterium
AAGACCTGCAACGGAATTGATGCGCATACGGGTAATATACAATGTGGCAGTGATCGGAACCGGGTTGGTAACCGTCACAACCGTATCCGTCAGACTCACAATGGTCTTAGGTGCTATAAGCTCGCAGGTGGGGCCGAGTGGACCGAGCGGATAGAGTCCTGGGGCCGAGCCGTTGTAATTGGCATCAGGCGTGCAGGTCTGCGCAAACGCACCGCCCGCTAGCAGCATGGCGGCAAAGAGTAATTGTTTTTTCATGGTGATCGTTTAAGGTTTGTTTTGGTAGACCAAAGCTAAACCTTCCAATGAAACAAAAAACGCCTATTTGAAACAGAAAATGTTCTAGCGCAACTCAGCGCTATTGATGATGGCTTCGACCTGCCGGAGATAGTTCCGCTTGTTCTTTCCGGGTGCGAATACGAACCCATGCAGATACAGTACGTTCTTGCCACTGGCATCAAGCATGGCGTAACTCACAAACGGTCCTCCCATCAGAGCGCGCTCAATATTCCAAAGGCCAACAAGTCTGCTGGCATACTTACCGTTGATGGAGGTTTCTGACATGCGAGGCGGATATTCAACGAACGTACCCATGAACGTGCCATCGTCCGGTCCGGGAACATACGCTCTCGAAAAGCTATCCATGACCGCAATCATTCCCTGTGCCGAAAAGGTATTCTGCCTGGTGTACGGTTCCTTGTAAACAAGCACACTCTGGGTCACATCTTTGGTCTCGTAACGGATCCAACAGAAGTCTTCTTCTTCGCGCACAATGTGGTAGCCTTTCGGAACGGTCAATCGAACCCCGAATTTCGATTCCACGGGCTTTACAACATCCGGGTTCTCCTGCGCACGGTAGCTTTTGAGTATGCGTTCCTCTTCCTTCTTAAGAATGTGTGCGTGGATGCGTGTGGCGTTAACGCCAAATAATCGGTTGAATGCTTCAATGCTTGGTGCGGTTATCTCTACAACCACCTGCGGGGTTGCCCACACATCGGTTTTGAGCTGGATGTTCTCCTTCAATCCTTCTGCAATATCAGCCGTAATGATGTTCCTATGGGTCTGAAATATCTTGGTGAATGCAGTACTCTTGACATGCACCACGTTGAACATGGGTTCTGCCTGAGGCAGTCCGTAAACGTGTTGAGAAAGGGCGTTGAATGCCGAATCGCCAGCAGGTCCATTCCAGAGGTTGTCATCCATGACCACCACCAGTTCACCGGCCTTACCGGTAATGCCCGGTAATGGCATTTCCGGGGCATCGCAGGCACCAAGTGCCAACACGAGCAAAGCAAGGGTAAGGAATCTCATTTCAGCCAATCTTCAATTTCACACCTATCTTCAACTGGTAGTGTCCGCTGATGTTGTTCATTTCCTTCAATTCATCCACGCTCATGCCGTTCTTTTTGGCAATATCCCAAAGGGTGTCTCCAGGTTGCACAATATGATACCGGGCATCTCCAGGACGTTTTTCAGAAACGGACGAAGAGGCCGTTGTGCCGCCAGCCGCGGCAGTCTGAGCATAGACGATCAGGTCCTGTCCTTCGCGGATCAGGTTGCCACGGATATTGTTCCAATCTCTCAGGTCTGACACATTCACCCGATACCTGGCAGCAATACCGCTGAGTGTTTCGCCACTCCGGACCTTGTGGGTTTTCCTCACTTCTTTCATGATCTCGCCTTGGTTGGCAAAGGCCGGGTTCACCTTGGGCTCGCCCAGATCATATATGTCTTCAATATTCGATAGGTAAAGTCCGATTTTCTTCTTCGGAAGCACCAGAGAAATGCCTTGTGTGGTCTCTGGAATGATGTCGTGTTTGAAAATGGGATTGAGAAACTGCAACTGTTCGAGCGGAATCTGAAGCACGGATGCCAACGTGGACAGGCTGGTGTGCCTTCGCACGATAACCGTGTCCAATTCGTAACTGAAAAACTCAGGCTTTACCGGATAGATGTTGTGATCGGCCGCGTGCTTCATCACGTAGTTCACGGCAATGAAAGCGGGCACGTATCCCTGTGTTTCCTGACTAAGATAAGGTCTCACCTCCCAGTAATCGCGCTTTCCACCGGCACGCCTGATAGCCTTCAGCAATGTTCCCGGACCTCCGTTGTAGGCGGCAAGAACCATTTGCCAATCTCCGAACATATCGTAGAGAAAACGGAAATATTCGCAGGCAGCCACGGTGCTTTGATACGGGTCGCATCGGTCATCAACATACGATGTACTGTTGAGATTGTAGATCTTACCTGTGCGGTACATGAACTGCCAAAGCCCAGTGGCTCCGGATCTGGATCGGGCGTTCGGATTGAGAGCCGATTCAATAACGGCCAAATGTTTCAATTCCAACGGAAGCTGATAGCGGTCGAGCGTTTCCTCAAACAACGGATAATACAACTCGGCCAGCCCAAGCATTCGCGACACTTTTTCGCGATTCCTAACAAGATAGGCATCGATGTACGCTCTCACAGGCTCGTTGTACACCAGGTCGAACGGGCTGTTCTTGTCAAGCTCTTTCAAGGCTTTCTCGTAGTGCGCCTTATCGAAGGTCGGTATCTCGCCTTCCTTGTACTTGCGCTTGTTGAGCTTATTCACATCTGTTGTGAACTTGCTTGAACGCAAGGCCTTGTTCATTGCCATGCTATCCAGTGCAACCAGAATCGGGTCGTCTTTCAGTAGCCTGACCTTGGTCGTGTCGGGATCGGCAGACACGCCCCATGCCGTAGCCAACACGAGTATCATTGTATATAGACCTTTCCTTACCATTTCCTTTTTCTTGTCCGAACGGATATTACCTTGCAAAATTATCCAATAGCCCAACCCGAACGAACCCAAGATACGGAACCTATCAACTATTTGATCTGAATTACTACATAATTATATGAAAACCATGGCATTACCGGGCCCGTCATCCACGTGGGGACTGCTTTTTCTGTTTTTGCTCGGCTTATTGAACGCGTGTAGCAGATACCCCACTTTCGTAGGGCCCCATGCGCGTATCGAAACGGCACCGGGCCCGGAAGACATCGCCTTGGACACATCGTTCGGTATGCAGCGCATCATTGCATCCTGTTCGGAGAGGCGCACCGCGGATCACACACGTAATGGATTCTATGCATTTGACATCCGTAGTAAGAACCTGACCCGATTGCAAGTGTCCGGTCTACCAGAAGACGTGCAACTTCGCCCTCATGGAATCGACATTGCCATGGTAAACGGAATCAGAACACTTTACTGCGTGAACCACGAGAAGAACGCGCTGGATTTCCCTCCGGCAGGCAGGCAGAGCATCCTTGTTTTTGAATTGAAAGACCACAAGGTTGTCTTCAGAGAACAGCTGACGCATCCGCTCATGGTGTCGCCCAATGACGTTTGTACCGACCATTCGGGAGGGCTTTTCGTAAGCATTGACAGCGGCAAGATCAACAGCAAATGGGAGAAGATCGTAGGGCTGAGGCGAAGCTATGTGCTCCACTACAACGGAAAAGACTGGCAACAGGTGGGCGGAAAACTGAAGTATGCGAACGGGGTCGGTTTACACGATGGCCGCATCTACATAACAGCCACCCAGGAAAAGACCATTGTTTCTTACAGGATGGATCCGGACGGTTCGTTTTCCGACCGTGAGGAATACCGCACTACGAAAGGAAACGACAACATCACTTTTTCAGACAATAGACTGATAACCACTGCCCATCTCGATTTTCTGGCATTTTTGAAGCACGTGAAGCACGAGACGGAACCATCGCCCTGCATGGTATACGCCATGGACCTGAAAACCCACCAAATGGACACCCTTTACCTGGATGATGGCACGGTGATGAGCGCTGCCTCCACCGGTCTCATTTACAATGACGTGCTTTACGTTTCTCAAATATTCAATCCGTACATCATAGCGATCCCTTTGGCACATTGAAACCGTTTTGGCCGAAGCATTTATAGATGTTTGAACATTGATCCTATATTTGAGTTGGATTAATCAACACGAACAAATCACAATTCCATGGCACTGGAAGACGACATCAAACAGGATAAAGGTTTTAAAAGCGAACGCCACAAGGCATTGGTCAATATCCTCTATACGGAAGGATGGCTCCGTAATAGGATGAATGAGATCCTGAAACCGTACAAGCTTACCGGTCAGCAGTACAACGTACTGCGGATCCTGCGCGGTAGCAGTCCTGAGCCGTTGAGTACCTCGTGTATTCGGGAACGCATGCTCGACAAGATGTCTGATGCTTCGCGAATCGTTGATAGGCTGAATAAGAAAGGTTTACTCGAACGCAACACGTGCAGCTCCGACAAACGCTTGGTTGACGTGCACATAACCGATGCCGGGCTCCGACTTCTGGCAGAAATAGACGGCCCGATAAACGAAATGACCAACCTGTTCGGTACCGTCACCGAAGAAGAAGCCGCTATGCTGAACGGAATTCTGGACAGGTTGAGAGCCTAGCTCTTGGGCTTCCGGGCGGCAACATACTCCGTCACCCTTTTCTCCAAGATCTCAAGCGGCATGGCGCCTTGACCGATCAGTACATCGTGAAACGCACGGATATCGAAGTCCGCTCCAAGTTCTTCTTTTGCCAGTTGACGCAGTTCCAGAAACTTCAATTGGCCCACTTTGTACGCACATCCTTGACCCGGCCAAACGATATACCTATCCACTTCATCCTCGGCTTCGGTTCTGCTCAGACCCGCATTCTCCACCATGAAATCAATGGCCTGCTCTCTTAACCACTTCTTGTGGTGTATGCCTATGTCGGTCAGTAGCCGTGCCGTTCTGAAAAGGTCAGATTGTAACAGAGCAATGCGATCCCACGGGTCTTCCGAATCGGTCATTTCATGTCCCAATCGTTCGGCATACATGGCCCATCCTTCGGCATAGGCCGTAAAAGGCAGAAACCGCCTGAACGTGGGCATGTTTTTCATTTCCACCTGAATTCCCTTTTGCAAGTGATGTCCGGGTATGCCTTCGTGATAGGCATAGGTCTTGGCCAAAGGCTTAGTAAGGTGGTCTGCCTTCCAGGTGTTCACATACATCTTTCCGTTACCCAAAGGTTCGCCTCTTGGCGGAATATAGAACGCAAATGTGGAGTTCTGAGAACGATACTCCGGTACTTCGAGCACGGTCAACGATACATTCGGCAAGCGATTGAAATAAGCAGGTAACTTCTCTTTCATCCGGTCGGCAACAGCTGCAAAAAAAGCCACGGTTTCTTTCCTCCCATTGGAATCTGTTCTGAAGGTTGTCTGCTCCACATTCCCTGTCAGGTTCTTCAATATCATGATCTCGCCCTTCAGTCTGGCCATTTCCAGCTTTCCGAACTCATAGAGACTATCCGGTTCGAGCGCAAGTGTTGTCTGTTGCAACAGACACCACCTATAATACGCATCGCCATCCGGCAACTGCCAAACACCGGCAATGGACAATGAACTACGTTCCAACTGAAGCAGATACCGCGACAATCGCTTGTACGCGGGCAGAACCTTCTCCTGTACTGAAATGGCACAGCGGTCAAGAATGTCCTGTTTTGCCTTCGGTGGTAGGTTTTCCATCCCCTCAAGTCGCTTCTGAAACGATGTATAGAACACATTCTGCTCGAAAGGCGTGTTGTAAAAGCCGTCACAGAACGTGATCGCCTTTTGCAGAATGTGTGTCGGTGGCACCACGCCAAGCTTCCTGCGTTCTTCCAACGCATCGATCACCGAGCCGAATTTCTCATCCACCACATTCAGTCGATGCAGGTAATTCTCCAGATCCTGTTCGGTTTCCAACGGTAAAGATGCCATGAACTGTGGCAACTCAATGTGTGGACCTGAAATGTGTGTAATGGGATAATCATGGAAAAGATAGGGCTCAGCTGCCACTCCCGTTTTCAGGAACCAATGGAATACATCGAACGATGCTTGCTGCGCACCCGATAGGCTGGCACGGTCGTACTCCTCCAGAATGTCAAGGTTCTTCCGCCCGATTTCGGCCAACCTACG
>JBFHEW010000166.1:0-5982 GCA_041583955.1 Bacteroidia bacterium
ATGGCCGAAGGGCATAGTGCGAAATGTTGAAAAGGAGGGTTGCTCCCATCGCATTGTTCTCATCCTTGGCGGCCAACATACGTTGAGCAATATAACCGCCACCTCCAGGTTCAGCACCCGGATACCACACACTCCACCATTGGACCGCAAGTGGGATGATGAGCAATGGGATCAGGCTTTCAGTATCAGAAAAATCGGGAAGAAAATCGGTGAGCGAAGCCACTTGTTCGTTGGCGAGCAGCGCATCCAACCCTCCTACCTGTGGCAGATCCAACAGCACGTTGGCCGCCCAAACAGTTCCGATCATCGCCAGAATGAACTGAAAGAAATCAGTGATAAGTACTCCTCTTAGACCGCCAAGTGAACTGTACGCCACCGTGACAACACTTGCAATGGCCAACGTCTGCAACGGAGAAAGCCCAAGCATCACCCCACCTATTTTAATGGCGGCCAAACACACCGTTGCCATGATCATCACGTTAAAAAACACACCGAGGTAGATGGCGCGGAATCCACGGAGAAAGGCGGCACTTTTCCCTCCGTAACGTATCTCATAGAATTCGAGATCTGTGAGTACGCCCGACCGCCTCCATAGTTTGGAATAGACGAAAACCGTGAGCATGCCCGTTAGTAGGAACGCCCACCAGACCCAGTTGCCCGAAACACCATTCTTGCGCACAATGTCGGTTACAAGATTTGGCGTATCGGCAGAAAAGGTGGTAGCCACCATCGAAATCCCTAGCAGCCACCACGGCATGTTCCTCCCAGAAAGGAAGAACTCGGCCGAACTGCTTCCCGCCTTACGGGATGTGACGATTCCGATGATCAGCGAAACGATGAAAAAGGCAGCGAGAATGGACCAGTCGAGAATAGATAGTTGCATGATGAAAAGTAGCATGAAGCTCAACTCTCCTACGGGTTCTGACCTACAAACTATCAACAACTGATGTTGAGATCTATGATTCGTTGGAGCGAAGCTTTCCTGCTAAGCGGCATTGGCTAATTTTGCAGCCTTGAAAAAATGAGCAGATGAGCGAGATCGCAGCAAAATACGACCCCACACAGACCGAAGACAAGTGGTATAGCTACTGGATGGAAAAAGGTTATTTCCATTCGGAGCCTGACGAACGTGAGGCATACACCATCGTCATTCCTCCGCCTAACGTTACCGGTGTCCTTCACATGGGGCACATGCTCAACAACACCATTCAAGACGTATTGGTACGTAGAGCCCGTATGCAAGGAAAGAATGCCTGCTGGGTTCCCGGCACCGACCATGCGTCCATTGCCACCGAAGCCAAAGTGGTGAACAAGCTCAAGGAGCAAGGCATCAACAAGTGGGATCTGTCACGAGAGGAGTTTTTGGAGCATGCGTGGGAATGGACGCACAAACATGGCGGCATCATCCTCGAACAACTCAAGAAACTAGGTGCATCATGCGATTGGGAACGAACCCGTTTCACCATGGAAGATGACCTGAGCGATGCGGTCATTGACGTGTTCATTGACCTTTATAATAAGGGACTCATCTACAAAGGTCACCGAATGGTCAATTGGGACCCTTCTGCCCTTACAGCTGTTTCTGACGAAGAGGTGAACCATAAAGAAGTTCAATCGAAACTATACTACGTTCGTTACCAAGTGGAAGGAACCGATGAGTGGCTTACCATTGCCACCACCCGACCCGAAACCATTCTGGGCGATACCGCCATCTGTATAAATCCGAACGATGCGCGTTTTACTCACCTTCATGGCAAGCGCGCCATTGTTCCAATGGTGAACCGAAGCATCCCTATCATTCTGGATGATTATGTGGACATGGAATTCGGAACGGGTTGTTTGAAGGTGACTCCGGCTCACGATGAGAATGACTACAATCTAGGCAAGAAGCATGATCTGGAGACCATCGACATTCTGAACCCAAATGGAACACTGAACGAAGCAGCGCAATTCTTCGTGGGCGAAGACCGTTTCGTGGTGCGAAAGAAGATCAGCAAGGAGCTGGACGCGCTGGGACACCTGGTAAAGGTTGAAGATTACCTCACCAAAGTGGGATACTCGGAACGCACCGATGCGGTGATCGAACCACGTCTGTCTGAGCAATGGTTCGTAAGCATGAAAAAACTTGCCGAACCTGCGTTGGACAACGTACTCAATGGCAACATTCAGTTCCACCCGAACAAATTCATCAACACGTATAAATACTGGATGGAGAATGTACGTGATTGGTGCATCAGCCGCCAGTTATGGTGGGGACAACGGATCCCGGTCTACTACGCCCCAAACGGTGAATACGTAGTGGCCAGGTCAATAGAAGAAGCCGTTAAAAGCTTTGAGGCGAAAGGTTTGAAGTATGGGCTTTCGGACCTGAAACAGGACGAGGATGTTGTAGACACATGGTTCTCTTCGTGGTTGTGGCCTATCTCTGTTTTCAATGGTTTCAAGGATCCGGACAATGCGGACATCAAATACTACTACCCTACCAATGACCTGGTAACAGCTCCCGAAATTCTCTTTTTCTGGGTGGCAAGAATGGTGATGGCCGGGTATGAATACAGAGGCGAGTTGCCGTTCAAGAATGTGTATCTCACAGGAATTGTGCGCGACAAGCAGGGTCGTAAAATGAGTAAATCGCTCGGAAACTCGCCCGACCCGATCGGCCTTATAGAGCAATATGGTGCCGATGGTGTACGTGTAGGTATGTTGCTGTCGTCCCCGGCCGGAAACGACCTGTTATTCGATGAAGGACTCTGCCTGCAGGGAAGGAACTTCAACAACAAGATCTGGAACTCTTTCCGACTTATAAAGGGTTGGGAGATCGATGAAACGTTGGCACAACCGGCCGAAGCGAAAATCGCTATCGACTGGTTCCACTCGCGGTTCAATAAGGAATTGCAGGTTTTGAACGATCATTATGACAGATTCCGTTTGAGCGATGCGCTCATGACCACCTACAAAATGGTCTGGGACGATTTCTGCTCCTGGTACTTGGAAATGGTCAAACCGGAATATCAACAGCCCATTGACAGGAAGACCTTGGACGCCACCGTTGCTTTCTTGGAAGAACTCCTGAAAGTACTTCACCCGTTCACCCCGTTCATCACCGAAGAGATATGGGACCTGATGGGCGAACGCACCGAAAAAGACAGGATGATCGTTTCTGCTTGGCCAACCGGTGGCAAAGTTGACGAACAACTGCTTGCAGGGTTTGAAGAGGTTGAAAAAGCGATCATGGAGATACGCAGGATCAGAAATGAGAAGCAAATTGCCCCGAAAGAGAAACTACAGCTCCTGATAAAAGGAGATTGGAACTCCGATTTCAATCCGGTGATAGCAAAACTGAACAATCTGAGCAAGATTGAAAGTGTGTCTGAAGCACCGACCTCCGCTGCTGGTTTCGTGGTGAAAGGAGTTGAATTCTTTGTTCCGCTGGAAGGTCTCGTGGATGCGGGCGAAGAGAAGGAAAAACTGACGAAGGAACTGGAATACACGAAAGGGTTTCTCGCCTCCGTACAAAAGAAATTGAGCAACGAACGATTTGTTTCAGGAGCGCCCGAACAAGTGATTGCCATTGAAAGGAATAAGCAGGCAGATGCCGAGGCCAAGATCAAAGCATTGGAAGCGCAATTGGCTGCCTTGTAACCATCGATTTCATAGATAGCCGCGCAACTTATAACTGAGGAATCCGATCCATTCATGGATCAATCCTCTCCACTTCGAAAAATTGTCGAGCGAAGGTACCAGAAGGTAATCCAGCTCCCATCGTCTGTTGCCTACCCCTTTCATGGAAGGGTACGGCTGAACCGATATGCCTTGCTCTTCAAAACATGCCTGTGCACGCCTGATGTGCGCTGATGAGGTTATGAGCAAAAATCTCTCTTCTCCAAGTTCTTCCAGTATCTCCTTGGAATACACGGCATTCTCATACGTATTCAGACTCCGATTCTCAATGAGTATCGCCTCCGAAGGAATGCCGCAAAGGACATAGAGGTCTCTTATGATCTCCGACTCCTTGGCCCACGGCTCCAAGTAATTAGCAGGCCCACCGGTTACCAGAATCCTGTCTACGATCCCGTTCTTATATAACTCCAGCACGGACAGGTAACGGTCGGCATTCTTGCCATACTTGACCTTTCCGTTCTCCTTATCATGATACACGCCTCCACCAAGCACGATGGCTGTTCTGATGTCGGCATCTATGGCCTGCAGCGGAACGACTTCCACCTCCCAATGCCTCACGAACTCATCGACAATGAATGAGTTTGAGAACACAAGCAGAGTAATCAACGCCCATCCAAGAAATCGCCTACGCCTGGATGCGTTATACGTGAACCACGCCAGCAGCAACATGATAATTACCCATGTGAACGGGTAAAGCAAAAACTCAGTTCGCCTGATGAGGAATTGAAAATTCAGCAGCATGGAACGTAAAGATGCTAAATGTTTGAAGCTTGAAGCGTCAAATGCTAAATTGCAAGATGGAATGGAGAAATTGGGCCGGAAACATTCACTTCACACCGAATGAGATTGCCCGTCCGCAAACCACCGAGGATGTTGTAGAACTGGTCAGGACCGGTAGAAAAATACGGTGCGTTGGAACGGGACACTCTTGGAGCGCTTTGGCCCCAACTTCCGACATTCTCATGACCACCGATGACTTGAATCGGATAATTTCCATTGACCGGGCAAACAACAGAGCTACCATTCAGGCCGGAGCGAAACTTGAACATCTGAATGAGTCGTTGTGGGCCGAAGGCTTTGCCTTTGCCAACCTCGGGTCCATTGCAAGGCAAAGTCTTGCAGGCGCCATTTCCACTGGCACGCATGGTACCGGAAAACATTTCAAAGTGCTCAGCGAAATGGTCGTCAGCTTCCGGTTGGTAACAGCCGATGGGGAGATTCTGGACGTTGACCGGAAAAAAGACCCCGCACTCTTCAACACGGCCATCATTTCTCTCGGGGCCTTGGGAATCATCACCGAGATCACCATCTCCATCGTTCCCCGATTCAACTTGCACGAACGGTCTGGGCTCATGGATTTCGAGGTGGTCTGTGACAATATTCTGAATTGGGTAAAAGAAGAAAGCCACATTAAACTGTGGTGGTTTGCCCACACCGATAAAATGATGGTGTACCGATACAATCCGACCTACGAGCCCATAAACGACAGCTGGTTCAGACAGAAACTGATGGACGAGTGGATATCGGTCTACATGTATCGGGTCATGCTATGGTGGAGCAACAGAAAACCGATACGCAGAAAATGGATGAACAGGAAAATAGTCGAAGGGCTACTCCCCAACGTGAATCGGATAGAACGCAGCTACAAGGTATTCAACGTACCGGAGCCACCTGTGCACCGCGAGACGGAGTGGGCTTTTGATATCAATCTCACCCCAACCCTACTGCGCGAGTACAAGCAGATGGTGGAAGAAAACGGTCACCTCATCAACTTCATTCAAGAAATACGATTTGTGAAGGCCGATGAATTCGCGTTGAGCCCATGCCACGGACGTGACTGTGTATATGTAGGAGCATACAATGCCGATAACCGAGGATGGGAAAAATTACTTGCTGACTTTGAATCCTTGGCCAAAAGGCACAACGGAAGGCCACATTGGGGAAAGGAATTCACCATTGATTCCGCATATCTGAAAACCGCATATCCGAAATGGGATGAGTTCAAGAACCTGAAGAACCGACTGGACCCTCGCAATCAGTTCGCTAACGCGATGACCGATTCGGTTTTCAACAACTGACCCGGATCAGGCGTCCTTATTGATCGCCTCCTTCCAATCTTCGGGTATCGGCACAGACACATTCTTCGTGTAATCAAAAGCAACAATGATATTGGTGCCTTTGGCTGTTGGTCGTTCACCTTTCTTATCGGTCTTGGTGATGAGGCACTCAAGCACCACACTCTTCCCTCCTATTTTACCGGCACGCATGTAAACCTTCACTTTGTCGCCCAGAAAAACAGGC
>JBFHEW010000167.1:0-5962 GCA_041583955.1 Bacteroidia bacterium
CAATACACCGAGGCCATCCGCAAATTCAGCATTGTGGACAATGGCGTATCGTTGAGCATTACCAACTACTCTGAAACGACAGACGCGGCAAACCTTCATCGAAGGGATTACAACATGGTGGCTCAGATCTTTCCGAACGGCTCTGATGGATTCACCATCTTTTCGGGCGTGTTTCAACCCACCGTGGACCTGCCTTGGCACAACACGGTTGACATTACGGCAACCGGCTACACGGTGAACAATGGCTTTGACCAACTCTTGAATCAGTACCACTCTGCCAACTTGCCGATCTACGATGCAGCGAACAACGAAATGCACACACTCTTTTTCGGTGGCATCAGCAGGTACTATTTCGATGTGACCACAGGTAATCTCGTGGATGACCAGAATGTTCCGTTCGTAAAAACCATAAGTCGGGTGACGCGTCATGCCGATGGATCGATGGACGAAACGCAATTGGAACTTCAAATGCCTGGATTCCTTGGTTCAGGGGCTGAGTTCATCCGCGTCAGTTCCGCTCCGTTCATACATGATGAGATCCTTGATCTGAATGCGCTGCAAGTGGACCAAAGAACCTTGGTAGGATACATTTACGGAGGAATTGAAAGTTCGTCAGAGAACATCTTCTTCATTAACAACGGTACACAAAGCTGGGCAAGTGGACGGTTGTTCAAGGTTTACATCGCACCAACAGCCGCAACAGGTATTGATGCGGTAGAAGTGTCGGCAGATGATGTATTCGCGTTGGAGGCATACCCGAATCCCGCTTCGATGACACTCAACGTAAAGGTTTCTTCTGCCTATCGTACAACGGGGTCTGTGGAGCTCTTGGACCCGACCGGAAAAACGGTCCTGAATACACAGTTGGACCTTCAGAAAGACAGCAGCAGAACGGTTGAATTGGATTGCTCGAAACTGCCAAATGGCAACTACACGGTACGATTTGGCAACGGGGCCTTTTCGAAGACACAACAGGTGGTGGTCTCTCACTGACCGGTGATAAGGCCGAACTCGTGGGCAATCCAGTAAGTGGAATGGAACCCGATATCGACTGAGAAAAGGCCATCGTTACCTCCTTGGGTCTTCCCCTCTCCTACCTCCACGGCCAACACATGCCCTAAGCCTTCGAACGTGAAGGAAACCACCTTTTCCGCTCCATGCTCATCAGACCAAGAACTTCGGCTCACCTTTTCATTGGATTGAAAGTTATCCTGGACCAGTACCTGATCCCGGTTCAGTTCATGTAACGCGGTCCATTGTTCAACGATCTCGGTGGCGTTCTTTGGATCTACCACAGGGTCGCCCGATCCTTGAAGAACGACCATCTTCGGGTATTCTCCCCGGTAACCGCCATTGGCCATCCTCACCCTTCTTGCCCATTCCCATGGTTTTCTGTCAACCCAACCAAGCATGCTACCTACACTTGAGATTACATTACCCGAACCGTAGGGACCGCCTGCGTAAGAAGCCACACCCGAGTAGTCTGCCGGGTACAGCGCAGCAGCCGCAACAGCCATGGCGGCACCGGCAGACACACCCGTAATGGAAACACGGCTTCCATCAATCTGGTAGGCGCTTTTCAGGTGCTCTACTACCTGATGGATGGAAGCCACTTCGCCTTTGTCCAACTCGGTATCTTTCGCATAGAACCAATTGAAGCATCGATTGATATTGTTACTTCCTTTCTGTTCGGGATAGGCAACGATGAATCCATTCTCATCTGCCAGCTTGTTCCAGCCACTCAATCGCATCATTCCGTGAGCGTCCTGGTTGCAACCATGCAGCACAACCACCAACGGTACGTTGCTCTGTGGCAGGTTTTCGGGGACATGCACAAACAACCGAAGATTCCCGGGATTCTTGCCGAATTCCTCCAACTCTGTCATTCCTTGGCCTAAAACAACTGCCGAGGACAACATGAGCATGCACGAAAAAAACAGTTGTTTCATAACGATCTGCGCATTCAAATAGGTCTGCTATGATAAAAAAAAGACCCTCAACCAGGTTGAGAGTCTTTCAAACGTTTATAATGTCAATGAAGCATCATGGCTTCTCATCGTCTTCTTCCGGTTCCTCATCGATCGGCTCGTCATCCGTGTCAACGTCATCAACCTCGGCATCGTCAACTTCCACATCGTCATCATACTTATCAGCATACTCTTCGCGGGCCTCATCCGTAAGATTACCATCCTCATCATAATCATCATCATCTTCAATGATGGACATGGCCTCGGCCACGGTCATACGTACCAAATAGTAACGGTCGTCTGTTTCAAACGGAAGTGCTGATACTTTTTTCCCTTCCGCATTGGTGAATGTGATCAAGTTGTCCTCAAACCCGAACGGGTAATTGAGTTTGATCATCTCTTTCACGTTATCATCCAGCTTATCGTAATCCTTTACTACTCTTGGTTTTGTGCTCATTCTGATTTTGAGGTCGGTCTTTGAATTCGGGTGTAAATAACGAAGGTTGATTTTAATTACGCAACGACTTTCTATATAAATCTGTTCGGGAACCGGCACGCCCGGAACGTGTGAACATTACTGAACCATCGTTCAAGGCTCTTGGGTCAAGCAGGATGGCTGTATTTCTCCAACACTTTCTGTTGCCTTTGCAAAGCTTCCAGAAATTCCTTCTTGAATCGATTTACTAGTTCGGCCACAGGCAGGCTGTCTTGAATAGTAGCCACTCCTTGCCCTGCAGACCACAGCGTTTTCCACGCTTTTGCTTCGGCCTTAGCCGCATCAAGTTCTTTTCCGAAGTCCATTTTGGCTTTCTTGCTCCACATTTCCTGCGTTATCCCCATTGCCTCCAGACTGGGCCGTAGGAAATTGGCTTCTACTCCGGATACAGCTGCTGTATGAACGATATCGCTGGCTCCGCTGGCAATGATCATGTCACGATACCCTTCGCTTGCTTTACTCTCAACGGTATTGATGAACCGTGTTCCGACCCATGCGAAATCAGCTCCCATTTGGAGAGCCGAAGCCACATCGTTTCCATTGCTGATGCATCCTGCAAGGAGGATCGTTTTTTTGAAAAAGCTCCTTATTTCCTGTACGAATGGCATTGGATTGAGCGTTCCAGCGTGTCCTCCGGCACCGGCCGAAACGAGGATAAGGCCATCTACACCGGCCTCGGCTGCTTTTTCGGCATGCCTTTTCTTGATCACATCATGCCAAACCAGACCGCCATAGGAATGAACCGCATCCACCAGTTGGGAAACCGCCCCAAGTGATGTGACAATGATCGGAACCTTGTGCTTCACGCAGATCTCGAGGTCGGCCTGCACACGTGGGTTTGTCTGATGGACGATGAGGTTGACCCCGAACGGTGCAGCTTTCTTTCCTGTTTCTGATTCGAAGGCTGCAAGTGCCTCCTTTATTTCAATCACCCACTCCTCAAAGCCCTCTGTGGTACGCTGGTTCAGTGCCGGGAACGTTCCTACAATTCCGTTCTTACAGCATTCGATCACCAATTCGGGACCTGATATGAGGAACATGGGGGCAGCCACAATGGGCAATGCCAGGTCGTTATAAAAAGAAGGTTGATTCATGTCAGTGTCTTTTTTCGGTTTACTGGTCGCAGACCTTTGTGATTCCTGCTGTTATCTCAAGTTTGACGTCAGGCCAAAGCTTGCTCACTCCATCGGCTCCTTTGTGCAGATCGAAGCAAACCTTGTTCAATGCGTCCACGCTCTTCAACGCACTCCAATTTGCCAATTCCAACACACCCGACAGGCTCACCATCGTATCGTTCTGAGTAAGATTGAACAGACATGTGTCTGCCACCCCGTTCATGTTGATGAGCACACTGCAATCAGAATCGGAGATGCTGAGCACCTTTCCGCTCAAGACATCAGTTTGGGTCATGGTTCCGAAAAAACTTTCCATGATCTTCCTATCCCGGTCGGGATTACTTGAGTTGATGCTGCTTACAGGAATGGAAAAACCGGCTCCGGCAAATGCTTCGTTTGCAGAGCCTGCCGCTTGCACACCTTCCACCCTGATCGTGTCGAACGTTCCGGACACTCCCACTCTTTCGGTGGTCTTATACGCTGTCCATTGTGCCGCGATCGATCCTTCTGTATAAGTATAGGTGCAAGAAGTGCTTTCCGGTCCGGTCGTTTCTTCGCCTGTTGACGCTGATTGCTGACCGCCTCCGCAGGCTGTCAAACTTGCAACGATGCAAAAACCGGTGATTATCTGTATTGCTTTCATTTATCTGTGTTTTATAGTTGTATCAAATATGGTTAAAATCAATTTGTCGGGAATCGCTGCCTCAGTTCCTGCCGTATTTCCGGTATGGAAGAATACAGCTGTTCGTAGGAATCGATCACGAAGTACCTGTCTTGCAACGTATCTGTTCTGAAGTCGGTGTTGAACACCTTCACCACATCGAAATCGAACTTCTCCGTAGCGTTGCTCAGGCAATGATTGGTTTCCCCGTAAGAGGAGATGATTCCCGCTCCGTATATTTTCAATTCGCCTTCTTCCCGAATAAGTCCGAATTCAATGGTGAACCAATAGATCCTTCCCAGTAGTTCGATGGCCTTCGGATGATGCATGTACTCCAGCGCAATGTGGCTAATGGCCTCAAAGAAATCGGTGTAGTGCGTATTGCTCAATAGTGGAACATGACCGAACACATCATGGAACATGTCGGGTTCTTCCAGATAATCGAGCTCTTCCATGCTGCGGAGCCAACATGTGGCCGTAAATTTCCTCTGAGCCAGAAATGCGAAAAAATCCTTCTGCTCACTGATGTTCGGAACCGTGGTCAAACTCCAACCGGTAAGCGGTTTCAGTGCTGCCTCGATCTCGGTGAAATCGGGAATCCGGTGGGCAGAGAACCCCACTACATTCAACGCGTTCAGATATTCGGAGCTGGCTGAATCGCGGAGTAGTTCCGTTTGTCTTTCATATAGCGTTTTCCAAACGGAGAAATCCTCTTGCGTGTAGTCAGCGTAGATCTGGCTTGTGGGTCTTGGCAACTTCCTTCTGTTCAATTGACCAGTTGAAATTCTTGAATGAGACGTACGTTCAATTTCCGTTTGTACTCATCCTGTAACCACGAAACATAGCTGTTTGTTGTCTTGGCCAAACAATGGCTGTATTTGCGGGCCCGGTATTCTATCTCGTCTTCCAGCAAAGCTGCAAGCTCTTTGGCGTCCCAAAGGTCTTCTGCGTTCTCTACACACATTTTAACGTGCTGATCGACAGACATGTCAATGACCACCTTCGGACGTTCGCCACGCTTCACGCATTGGTCGTAAGCCTCGGCAATATCGAAATCGATCTCTGCTGACCGACTGAAACGCGCTCGCAATTCGGGCGGCATCTTGTATTTGAACTCCCGTTGAATCTCCTCATCGGACCGGATGCTGTTGAGGTGCATTTCCGGATGGCGGAAAATGTGGTCCCAATTGATGTAGGCTTCCCACAGACCGAAACGTGCCACGTTGTTTCCTAGGTCGATAACGGTGAACTCCTTCTTATTACCAAGGATGCGGGAGCCACGTCCGATCATCTGAAAATACAAGGTAAGGGATCGCGTGGCGCGGTTGAGGATAATGGATTCGACCGTTGGCTCGTCAAAGCCCGTTGTAAGAATACCTACGGAGGTGAGAATGGCATCGGGCGTTTTCTTGAACCATGATAGGATGTCCCGTCTTTCCGCTGCTGTGTTCTTGTTGTCCAAGTGGCGGATGGCATAACCCGCATTCTCGAAAGTGGTGCGAACCTGCTCTGATGTTTTGATGCCATTGTTGAAGATCAACGTCTTTTTGCCGAGGCAATGCTCCTGATACGCACTCAACAAGCGGTTTTGCATGGAGTAATCGGTATACAACTCCTCGGACGAACGTACCGTGTAATCGCCATTCATACCGATGTTCAGCGAGCTGAGATTGAGGTCGTAGGAGTAGGTATTGGCCTTTGCCAGATAGCTCATATCCACCAA
>JBFHEW010000168.1:0-5955 GCA_041583955.1 Bacteroidia bacterium
GGTTGTCTTTGAATTCTTCCAACATCAATCTGGAGCCCCAACGTTCTGCCAGTTTTTTGGATAACGTGGTTTTACCGGACCCGATGTTCCCCTCGATCACAACATACTCATATGGTTCAGGTCGGGTCATGAACTCCGAATCGATTGTTTTCTGTCCAGTTCAATAAGTTCTTCCAGCAATTGCTTATAGGTTTTCTGTGTTGTGGGATGTTTCCAATCTGGGACCAGCTCGCACAGAGGAGTCAACGCAAAATACCTGTTTTGAAGATGTTGGTGCGGAACCGTGAGTTGCTCTGTGGAATGGCTGATGTTTTCGGCACATAGGATGTCGATGTCGATCAATCGGGAGGTCCATTGTGTTCCAGTACGTTCTCTTCCGATCTCTATTTCTATTCGAAGGATTTCCTGTAATATCGTTTCAGGCCCGAGTTCGGTTTCTACCAGAATGGCCTGATTGAGAAACCGCGTGTCCGAATCAAAACCCCAAGGTTCGGTTTCAAGTATGTCTGACGTGGTAAGAACCTTTCCGATCCGTTCTCCGATCAGATCGAGCGCGGTGCGCAGGTTGGCGTTCCTATCGCCCAGGTCGGAACCAGTGAGCAGAACATATTTTTCCATTTTTGCCGACACGGCCGCAAATATAGACCTGCCCGCGTTCTTACAAACCCATGGAAAGAGGATGTACTTAACAAATGATAACAGCGGCTTGCTACACCTTATCGAGCGGATGCTACCTTTGTGCTACAAATCAAATAGATCATAGATGAAACAGTTTTTCAAATTCATGTTTGCCAGCGCCCTTGGATTGGTGGTTGGCATATTCCTGCTTTTTGCTATCCTGGCCGGGATCGGAGCTTCGATGGGAGATAAGCAGGCCGTAGAAGTGAAGGATAAATCAGTGCTTCATGTGAAGCTGGATTTTGAGATCAAGGAGCGTGGAGTTAACAGCCCGTTCGGAAACATAGATCCGATGACCTTCGAGCAAAAACCATCTGTCGGCCTTAACGACATTCTCGCCAGTCTTGAGAATGCTGCAAATGACGACAAGATAAAGGGAGTTTATCTGGACATACAGACCGTTCCGGCAGGGATGGCCACGGTTGAGGAGATCCGCAATGCGCTTCTTCGTTTCAAGGAGAGTGGCAAGTGGATCGTTTCCTACAGCGAGATCTATACACAGAAGGCTTACTACTTGGCATCAGTTTCTGACGAACTATGGTTGAATCCGCAGGGAATGGTGGAATGGAGAGGGCTTGGAACTCAGATGATGTTCCTTAAAGGATTGTTCGAAAAGCTGGAAGTGGAGCCTCAGATCATCCGATACGGGAAATTCAAAAGTGCTGTTGAGCCGTTGATACTGGACAAGATGAGCGAGGCAAATCGTATGCAAACAATGACCTACTTGTCTGACCTTTGGAACAAGATGCTACAAGGGATTTCGGAACAACGAGGTAAATCAGTTGAGGAATTGGATGGATTTGCACAGAATGCAACCATTCAGAACGGAAAAGATGCTTTGGAGAACGGTTTGGTTGACGAGCTTCTTTACAAGGATGAGGTAATGGCGAAGCTTCGGGCAAGACTCGAGATCGAGAAAGAGGATGGGAAGATCAATTTCATCGGTCTTGCCAAGTATAAGGACGCGCCCAAGGTGAAAGAAGATGACGAGAAGGTGAGTAAGAAGGAAAAGATCGCGGTCATCTACGCAGTAGGTAGCATTGAAGGTGGTAATGGAAACGATGAGACCATCGGTTCAGAAAAGATCAGCGCTGAGATCAGAAAAGCCAGATTGGATGATAAGATCAAGGCAATCGTTCTCAGGGTTAACAGTCCTGGTGGAAGTGCATTGGCCTCGGACGTTATTTGGAGAGAGGTCGTGTTGGCTAAGGCGGTGAAACCTGTGGTTGTTTCTATGGGAGATGTGGCCGCTTCTGGCGGGTACTACATTGCATGCGCTGCAGATACCATTGTTGCTCAACCGAATACCATTACCGGATCCATTGGTGTGTTCGGGGTTCTGATGAATGCTCAGAAAATGATCAACAACAAACTTGGTATCATGGTAGATACGGTTAAGACCAACCGATTTGCTGACCTGGGAACGCCATTGCGTGCACTTACCCCTCTTGAGCGAGACATTGTTCAGAACGGAGTGAATGAGATCTACCTCGATTTCATTACCAAAGTGGCTGAAGGCAGAGGAATGACAACCGCTGAGGTCGATTCCATCGGTCAAGGTCGTGTTTGGAGTGGAGAAGACGCGTTGCAGATCGGATTGGTTGATAAGCTTGGAGGTATTGACGATGCGATACAGATCGCGGCCAACATGGCATCAGTTGAAAATTACCGTGTAGTGGAGTACCCTGCTAAGAAGGATCCGATGCAGCAATTGATGGAAGGGCTAACTGGGAAAGGAGAGGAGATCTTCCTGAAGCATCGTTTGGGTCAGTACTATGAGTACGTAAAGGATGTAGAAGAATTGATGAACATGCAAGGAGTTCAGGCCCGTCTACCGTACCAGCTGTACATCGACTGATCACCCTATCAGGAAACCGATTCAACGAAAGCCCTCGAACATCAGTGTTCGAGGGCTTTTTCGTATCAATCCAACATAGAGAACCGTTCCGATACGATCGAATTGCCATTTGAGAACTCCGCCACATACAACCCTTGACTCAGGTTTGATAGCGTCATCCGTGTTCCGTTCAACTGCTGGTTCACAATCAGCTTACCACTAGCATCGAATATTCTAGCAGTCCACGTGTCAGACTCATTCAATTCAAAGGTGATGTCCCTTCTTGCCGGATTCGGGTAGATGAGCAGCGAAAGCTTTCCGTTCTCGGAAAGGTCATCAATCCCAACACTCAGGCAAGGGTTGTTCTGTAAAGCAGCAGCCGCATCAATGCGTTTACCGATCTTTCCGGCATAGGTCTGGTTGGTGCCTACACCTGTAATATCCATTGCGGTGTTTACTAAAAGGTCCATCGTTTCTATGGCTGATAGGCATGGGTATGCAGATCGGACCAACGCAGCAACACCCGATACGATAGGTGCTGCAACGGATGTTCCTCCGGTGGTCTGATACACCTCCTGTCCACCGGAAGCACCGACCGTTGCCGATGCCAACACGTTGTAACCTTGGGCGCAAACGTCCACGCTATCGCTTCTGGTGAAAGGTGCGTTCGTCCCGTTGTTGAATTCATCGGAATGATGAACACCCGTAACGCTGAATGCACGATGGAACGAAGCAGGGTATCTGAACTGATCGGCATTCGTGTTTCCTGCCGCAGCAACCACAATGGCATCTCTGTTTATGGTGGCATAGTTGACAACATCTTGGCCATCATTACTGAAGGTCAATGTTCCCCACGAGCAATTGATGACCTTGCAATCGCGGTCAGCGCAATACACTATGGCATCGTGACCATCAGCTGTTACGATCGTGGTGCTTCCGTTCCCTGCGTCATTGGCGATCTTCACTGGAAGGTATTTGCACTTGAAGCCTGCACCAGACATGCCGATGCCATTATCCGTTGTGGCCGCTGCTACCGCCAGAACCCCGGTTCCGTGCCATTCATTCGTGTAAAAAACGTTATTGTCGTTTCCCCAGATGTCCCAACCACGGAAATTGTCGGTGTAGCCATCATTATCGTCATCAATGCCATTCACCGGGTCATCATAATTGTACTTCAGGTTTCCCTGAAGGTCTTCATGAAGCAGGTCGAAACTGGTATCCGTTATTCCCATTACCACGTTGGTGTCTCCTTGGGTGCTGTCCCACGCAGCATAGATGTTGGCGTGGTCAAGATGGTCGAGTGTGCCAACCTGCGGATCGTTGGGAATGTAGAACGATTGGGCATACGTGGTTGCTTCTACCCATTCGTACACGTTGGATCTGTTCAGTTTATCCATTGTTGCCTCAAGGTGAGCCCCTTCGTTCAGCTCCAGTCTGTAGGTTCGGGTAAGATCGATGAACGCATTTCCGTGTCTGTCCGTCTCATTCTTATCCGGTTTGGATGCGTGCGGGTACTTGCGCTTCACCGATTTGACCGGAAGTCCAACGAGGGTGGGGTGAGCCATCGGGTCCGAACTGAAGATGGTTGCGTGCTCCTCTGTCAGTTTCACTATCAGCACATTCGGAACAACGGTGCTTTGCGCGAAAAGAAGAAGTGGAAAAAGGAATATTGGAAGAAGGGAGAGTTTTTTCATGCGTGGTCATCAACAATTTGAAGATTCCTCATAAAGATACAAGGCTCTGGTGTACGAATGGTCTTATTGGAGAACATAGGTTGGAATTGAATCCAAGAACTTGAACTCATTCTGTTCAGTAATGTTGCAGCAATAGTGCTCCATTCCGTTACTTATAAGTAGCAAGTTGGCGTTTATGTGTCGATTGTATCGCCCTAATTGAAAGAAAGTTTCCTTGTTCAGTTGCTCCGATGGTGCTTTGCACTCAACCAACAATTGTGGTTTTCCGAGAGGGTCGCAGATGATGAGGTCGGCCCGTTTCACGCGCGCACCGCCTTTCACTTGCCGCTCTATTTTCATGAGCGATAGAGGATACTTCAGGTCCTTGTTCAAGAACGAAATCAGGTTCTGTCTCACCCATTCTTCAGGCGTAAGTACCAGAAACCGTTTCCTTACCTGACAGAAAATGAGGCGTTGCCCATCCTCGGTTTTAACCCGTTGTTCGTGCATCGGGAGATTGAGTTTCTGTACCATGAGCCGAATATAATCAACGACTTTCGTGCTGAAATGTAATACCGAACCAATAAACCGTACATTGCGAGCTCATATAACTATATAAGATGAGTAACGGTACAGTAAAATTTTTCAATGAAACCAAAGGATTTGGATTCATAACCCCAGATGAAGGAAACAAAGATGTTTTCGTTCATGTGAATGGATGTAAAGACGAAATCAGAGACGGTGATAAAGTTACCTACGATGTTGAGGAAACGCCTAAAGGATTGAGCGCATTGAACGTAAGAGTAGTATAACTGCCTCACATTCTAAGAAACCTAAGGCCCGTTGCGCATTGCGCAACGGGCCTTTTTTTATTTCTGAGTTCATGGTTCATGCACTCGACCCGCATTCCGTAATTTCACGGCCCATGAAGAATAAATCAGACATCGTAAGGAATTGGTTACCTCGTTACACAGGGGTGGCCTTGGAGGATTTCGGGCAATACATTCTGCTCACCAACTTTCAGAATTACGTGGAGAAGTTTGCCGAAATGAACAACGTTGAGGTGAATGGAAAAGGCAGTTCCATGCCCTCGGCCACATCTGGCGACATAACCATCATCAACTTCGGAATGGGAACCGCCAATGCGGCCACCATCATGGACCTACTCAGTGCCGTTGCACCCAAGGCCTGCTTGTTCCTAGGTAAGTGTGGCGGACTGAAAAAGAAGAATCAATTGGGCGACCTCGTACTTCCAATTGCTGCCATCCGAGGCGAAGGAACCTCGAACGATTACCTGCCGCCCGAAGTACCCGCGCTGCCGGCCTTCGGATTGCAAAAGGCTGTATCCACCACCATCCGCGATTTCGGCCATGATTATTGGACAGGTACGGTCTATACCACAAACCGGAGGGTTTGGGAGCATGATGATGCGTTCAAGAAGAAGCTGCGCAAAATGCGTGTAATGGCCATCGATATGGAAACAGCCACCCTGTTCATTACCGGTTTTGCAGATAAGATCCCCACAGGGGCGCTGCTGCTTGTTTCAGATCAGCCCATGATACCTTCGGGTGTTAAAACCGAGGAGAGCGATAAAAAGGTGACAAGTGAATTCGTTGACAGGCATATCCGGATCGGTATCAAATCCTTGGAGCAGCTGATCAACAACGGACTTACCGTAAAACACCTTCGTTTCTAATGCCGATAAGGAATATTCTGGCCGATCTGAGAGCGGGAAACTACAAACCTGTTTATTTCCTTCAGGGAGAA
>JBFHEW010000169.1:0-5939 GCA_041583955.1 Bacteroidia bacterium
ACAACCAACGCCATTCTTTTTTCGCTTGCCATCGTGGTAGCAGCCTATTTTCTTGGAAACGCTTATGTGGAGCGGGCCGAAACCGAGGGAACCATCAGTGTAACGGGGTTAGGCTCGGAAGACTTTGTTTCTGACCTCATCGTCTGGGAAGGTCGGTTTGTGCGCGAAGACAGGAACATGCAGGAAGCCTACGCAGCCCTGGAGAAAGACAAGATTATCATTCGTGAATACCTGTTGGCCAAGGGAATAAAGACCGAAGAGATGGTCTTCAAGGCGGTGGCAACCTTCGAAAAAAGCCAACCGAAATACCAGAATGGCGAATATGTGGGTCAGGAATTCGAAGCATTTCAATTGAGCCAGAGCATTCAGATAGAATCTGCCGATGTGGCCAAGGTGGAGGAGCTTTCGCGGTCCATCACTGAACTGATGAACAAAGGCGTTCAGTTCTACTCGGAAACACCGCGCTATTACTACACGAAAATGGCCGACCTCAAGATTGAAATGATTCGTAAAGCATCCGAGGATGCCCGATTGCGTGCTCAGACCATTGCTGCCAATGCGGGAGGGGAGCTAGGCGATCTGAAAGTGGCAACCATGGGGGTTTTTCAGATAACAGGTCAGAACTCCAACGAGGATTACAGCTGGGGAGGCGCTTTCAATACGGAAGACAAGAATAAGACCGCCAGTATCACCATGCGCTTGGTGTACGAAGTGGAGGATTGATCACTCCACCCGTGCCAGAATGTATTTCTCGTTGTGTTGTGTAAGGTCAAGACCTATTTCTTCGGCCTCCTCGCTCACGCGGAGCGGAATAATGGCGTTTGTAACGTAGTAGAGAATGTAGCTTCCTACAAAGGTGAAGGTGCAAACGATCACCAATGCCAACATGTGATTGAGGAAAAGGGTCGTTTCGCCAGTGATGAGTCCGCCATCCAACGCGAAAACAGCTGTCAATATCATTCCTACAATTCCTCCCAGACCGTGGCACGGAAACACGTCCAATGTGTCGTCCAAGGTTGATTTTGATTTGATGTGGACCGCAATGTTTGAAATGATGCTGGCGGTGATGCCTATGGCAATACTGGCCCCGAAACTGACGAAACCGGCAGCGGGTGTAATGGCAACAAGACCCACAACGGCTCCGATGCAGCCACCCAGTGCTGACGGCTTTCTGCCCCTTGCAGAATCATAGACCAACCACGCCAACATGGCCGAGGCTGATGCGAGATTCGTGTTCACGAATGCACTTACCGCCAACTCATCCGCGGCCAACGCAGAACCAGCATTGAAACCGAACCATCCGAACCATAGAAGACCAGTTCCTAGCAGCACGTAAGGAATGTTGACGGGTGTGTTCTCTCCATTCTCCTTATGCACTTTTCTTCTACCGAAGAACATGGCCCCGGCCAATGCGGCCATTCCTGCCGATATGTGAACAACCGTTCCACCCGCAAAATCGAGCACGCCCCATTGGTAGAGGAAGCCCTCCGGATGCCATGTCCAATGTGCCAAAGGTGTGTAAATGAAGAGGCAGAACAGAACCATGAAAAGCATGTACCCCCAGAACTTGATGCGCTCGGCAAAGGCTCCTGTTATCAAAGCAGGGGTAATGATGGCGAACTTGAGCTGAAAAGCTGCGAAAAGAACAAATGGGATTCCCGTAGCGATGGTGGAATGCGCTGCCGTTCCTACATTATCGAACATGAAGAAGGTGCGAGGATCTCCAATGATGCCACCGATGCTGTCGCCAAAACTGAGACTGAAGCCCACTACGAACCATAGTACGGTGATCACGCCCAACGCTACAAAACTTTGAAGCATGGTGCTGATGATGTTCTTGGCCGATACCATTCCGCCATAGAAATACGAAAGTCCCGGGGTCATAAGCAGAACCAAACCTGCGGCCGAGATGAGCCAGGCGATATCTCCTGAGTTGAATTCGCCTCCCGAAGGATGGACCGTTGGATAAAAGGCTGCAAAAAGCCCGACAAGGATCAAGATGAATAATGCAACTGTTGCATAGGTTCTGCTCATTTTCTTTCCCATGGTCTGTTTTTTTAGATGACGCGGCAAAGAAAACGCATTTTTAGTTGACAACACCCCTCGCGAAACAGGGGTTGTTGGAAAATATTTAAAAAACAAAGGTTATTCGTAAAAAGGGAAGTACAACGGGTGACGTTGATTGAACCGCAGGATGAATGAGAACATGCGTGTCTTCCTTTCTGTTATGTCTAAGCTCACGAACTCTTCATACAGCTCAGCGTCTTCCTTGATGAGTTTCTCAAACTCAACACCATTATAGTCGAATGCCTTTCCTTCCTTCATGGAGAATAATAGCTGATTCAGATCCCAGGATGAAGTGGTCAGGTGCCTGAAGGTCAGCATGCTTACCTGAAAAACGGAGATCTGACCAACTACCACAAACTGGCCGAAATGATCCAGGTTCTTCCTTTTCGATCTGTCGTGGAGCAGGATTCCCATATACTTCAATCCCTTGAACCCAATGAACGGTCTCCCTCCTCTGGCATAGCCCCAAAGATCATCTATGGATAAAGTTCGGGAATGACCGAACCTATCTCGATAGGATATGTCGCGGTTTTCAAGCACGGTTTCCAAGAACAACGGGTCATCGGTCGCGTAAGGAGAGACTACACGGTCGAATGAAATGGGATTATCATTCCTGAAATCCTCAAAACTCAGATAAAACCCGTCATAGAATTCAAAATCAACATCATAACGGATACTGTCCTGTGCAAAAAGAAAGGCTGGGAAAATCCAGAAAGCCAAGAACCATTTCATCCAGGGAAATAGATCGGATTGCGCTGATTGAATTTCCGAATGTAGAACATCGAGGTCTGTTTCTTGTCCCTGCCCGACCGGTCAAGATACTCGCGTAGCAGAACAGGGTCTGCCTGAAGCAACTCGCTCATCAGTTTCGGTGAAATGGCACTAAGATCGCCTGTGGCCAGCTGGATGAATTCACCGTTATAGAAGTTGAGTAGCATCTGAACCGGAATGGATTCCTGGTAGTAATTACCCTGCCCATCGAACATGGGGTCGCTATACATGGAAATGCCAACGGACGGCATCATGGCGCCCGGGGCCGGTGGCATGAATCGCGTCACGGAAATGATGGCGGTGAAGTAGCTGTAGGCGCCAATGGATACCAGTGGGAACCAATCGCGGTCTTCCCAAGCATTGGAACGTTCAACCGTGTTGATGCCGACATGGATCTTGTTCTTTGCGCAGAATCCCCATATCCTATTGGTCGGCACCACCCGCTCTTCAAAGAGATTGTCGAAATAGACCAACGAGTCGTTGTTGAGCACCTGCCACAGATAGTCGTTGTCGCGAATATCATAATCGCTCAGGATGTGTGTGATCGGAACCGGATTGTTGTTCTTGAAATCCTGAAACGAGAGATAGATGCCATCTCTGAAAACGAAATCCGTGGTGTATTCCACCCGCTGCTGTGCCGTCAGGGAGATGGGCAGGAGAGACACGAAAAGGGCAACAAGGGTTTTCATTCCAACGGCATCGTGATATTGAGTGTGTCGGTTCCGGTTGAATCAACGCGCGCATCCCGATCCTGTTCATTCGGGGCCGAATGTTGCTCGGAGTGACGGGGCAGGTACCAGAAATACATCACGGCACTTGCAAGAACGAACGCTATGATGCCGGATAGGAAGAACAAACGTTTGAACATGATGCAAATGTATCGGTTAAGAAACGGATAGTGGGTACATTTGATCGCGAAACGAACATGAAAAGTTATCTATCACTCGTTAAATTCTCGCACACCATCTTCGCCATGCCCTTTGCGTTGATCGGTTTCTTCATTGCCGTGCGATTCACTTCTGCAGATTTTGAATGGCACCTGTTGGCCAAAGTGGTGCTCTGTATGGTATTTGCCCGCAACGCGGCCATGGCTTTCAACCGGTACATCGATAGGAACATAGACGAGAAGAACCCACGCACTGCCATTCGCGAGATCCCGGCAGGTATCATTCAGGCAAATGCCGCACTGTGGTTCGTTATTCTCAATGCGGTCGCATTCGTCATCACCACTTATTTCATCAATCCGTTGTGCTTGGCCCTCTCTCCTGTGGCGCTGGCCGTGGTGTTGGGTTACAGCATCACCAAACGATTCACCGCGTTGTGTCATCTCATTCTTGGGTTGGGGCTGAGTCTTGCGCCTATCGGGGCCTACTTGGCAGTGGTAGGACGGTTCGATGTGCTGCCCATCCTTTTTTCCGTGGCCGTTTTGTTCTGGGTTGGCGGGTTTGACATCATCTATGCGTTGCAGGACGAGGAGTTTGACCGCGAGAACGACCTCTTCTCCATCCCGGTGTGGTTAGGGAAGTCAAAGGCACTTGCATTGTCAAATGTGCTTCATGCCATCACGGCCGGCCTTCTTTTCTGGGCCGGTGGACTGGGCGATTTCCAATGGCTTTATTGGGTCGGATATGCGGTTTTCATCGCATTGCTCATTTACCAACACACGCTGGTGAAACCGAACGATCTTAGTCGAGTGGATCTGGCATTCTTCACCACCAACGGAGTGGCCTCCGTTACGTTTGCATCGTTTGTAATTGCTGACCTGTTCCTCCTGTGAAAACCCTGATCAAACTCCCGGGCGAAAGCCTTCCCGAAGCATATTTTGATGTTCGTTACGAGATTCTACGGAAACCGCTCGGTTCGCCCAAAGGTTCGGAGCGTTTGAGTGGTGATGATGACTGCATTCATTCGTGGGTTGAGGTCGATGGAAAGATTGCAGCTGTTGGCCGCGCTCATCTTATACCGGAAAATGCAGACGGAAGTGTCGTGGATCAGCAGGCGAAAAGCGCATGCCCGGCATTTGAGCCGCTGCAGCATGATTTTGAAGGAATGGAGGACGACAGCGGCCTTCAGATCCCCAAAAATGGACTTCGCCCAGCTGTGCAGGTGCGCGCCATGGGTACGTTGGATGAATATCAGGGCTTGGGGCTTGCCAGCAGGGTTCTGTCTGCGTTGGAGAACGAAAGCGTCAAACATTGGAATGCCAGAACAGGGTGGTTGCAGGCGCGGATAGTGGCCATTCCGTTCTACGAGGCCAATGGCTGGTGCTGCTTCGGTCCCGAATACGAAGTGCCCAATGTAGGTCCGCATGTGAGCATGTGGAAGAAATTTTAGAACTTGAATCTGCAAAACACGAACATGAGAATACTTTTCACCATCCTGATCACCGTTCCGTTTCTGGGCTTTGCGCAGCAGGCCTCGGTCAAGGAAATGACGGTTGCCAAAGGCGCAACCATCATCATGTCAGAAGAAACAGACGACTGGAACATCCATCTCCAGCACCTCGAAGCACCCAGACCGGGTATTGATGGTCCGCGAGAGGAACTTCAACGTAAAAAGGCGGAGGTCATGGCGCGCTACCCGCACCGTCCTTCGGGCGCACAGCGCACCGCGGCCGGACCCGCACCTATCGTTGGTGCCAATTTTGAAGGCAACAGTTTCAACGGTGTTCCCAACGACAACGATATGGCCATTTCCAACAGCGGCACCATTGTTTCGGTCACCAATTCGAGGATTCACATGTACAATGCCGCAACCGAAGAACAGGTATTATACCGATCGCTGGGTAATCTGGCACAACCGCTCGGGGTTACCGGAAGTAAATTCGACCCTAAAGTGATCTACGACCCCACCAACGACCGTTTCGTTATCATTTACCTGAGCGGATTCACGTGGCAGACCAGCAATATCATTCTGGCCTTCAGCCAAACGGCCGATCCAACGGCCGAATGGAACCTCTATGCGTTACCCGGCAATCCGTTGGAGAACGAGACCTGGTCCGATTATCCCGTGGTGGGCATCTCCGGCAAGGACCTGTATATAGGTATCAACACCTTCACCAACGGTTCTTCCAATAATTCGGGCTTTGTGGAGTCGTGCCT
>JBFHEW010000170.1:0-5909 GCA_041583955.1 Bacteroidia bacterium
CCTTCTTCGTAAACGCGTGCATTGCCCAGATTGAATCGGGTCTTGTAGAAGGCCGCTGTTCTGCCAGGCGCTTTTCCTATTATGAAATGGTAGTCTGGAAAATGGTCTTGGACCTTCAGCATTTCGGGCAGTATATGCATGATCTCCTGCTCGCGCGAACCGGGCAAGAGTGCGATCACATTCTCCTTTCTGATGTCTGCCTTCTGGCGCCTGTTCTCAATCTCGTCAAGCAACGGATGTCCTACAAAATCAACCTCCATTCCTCTCTTGGCAAAGAATTCCTTCTCGAACGGAAGAATGACCATCAACCTGTCAATATTCCGCTTCATCTGCTTTACCCTTCCCTCTTTCCAGGCCCACACCTGTGGTGAGATGTAATAGAAGACCCGTATGCCACGTTTCTTGGCCCATTTGGCTATTCGCAGGTTAAACCCCGGATAGTCAATCAGGATGATGGCATCTGGCCGGTTCTCCGTGAGTGCCTTTTTGCAAATGCTGAAACTTTGCCTGATGGTGCTGAGATTCTGTACCACTTCGAGAAAACCCATGAAGCTCAACTTATCCAAGGGCCGCAACAGTTTCATGCCCGCACTTTGAAGCAGTTCTCCGCCAAAGCCTTCAAACTGTGCCTTTGGCACCAGCCGCCTGATGGCCTTTACCAGATTAGCCCCATGCATATCGCCCGAAGCTTCTCCGGCTATGACAAAGAACTTCATAGAACGAAGAACTTAAGAACAACGATGATCAGTCCGTACAGGAAGGTCGCCATGATCACTCCCCGGGCCGAAACATCAAGCTTTTGCCAATAGAAAAGGAAGAAGCCTCCCAAGTTGCCGAGCAGCCCGATGGATATCAATCCTGGCAGGTTTCGGCTTTGAACCATGACCTCATAGAACCCGATAAGGCTCGTGTGTCCGAACTGAACTTTCCAGAACGCAAGCATCACGATCAATGGCGCAATGACCCCTACTATCAGACCGAGTATGGTACTGTCCTTTTTCATCCCAGATCCCAATTGTTCAAACGTGGCATGGCGTGGTGTGCAGTTAGATCGAATTGCACTGGAACGGCAGAAACATATCCATTATTGAGTGCCCAAACATCGGTATCTGCTCCTTTGTCGTAATTGGCGAATGCGCCTGTCAGCCAATAGTACTTCCTATTATGAGGGTCTAACCGTTCATCAAATTCCTCTTCCCATTTGGCATTGGCCTGCCGGCAGATCTTCACGCCTTTTATCTGATCCAATGGCAGATCCGGGATATTCACGTTAAGCAGCGTTCCGGTTGGCATTCCGAAATGAAGCATGTTCTTGATGATGATCTTCACGAAGTGCTTCGCTGCGGTGAAATCGGCATCCATGGAATAATTCAGAAGTGAGAACCCCACAGATGGGATTCCTTCAATGGCGCCTTCCATGGCAGCCGACATGGTTCCGCTATAGATCACATTGATGGAGTGATTAGCTCCATGATTGATTCCGGAAATAACAAGATCGGGCTTTCGATGAAGAATCTTATCAATGGCGATCTTCACGCAATCGACAGGCGTGCCACTGCATTGGTATCCAATACTCTCTCCGTGGTATTCCACCTTATCCAACCGCAGAGGCTTGTTAAGTGTGATAGCGTGCCCCATTCCGCTCTGCGGACTATCTGGCGCCACCACTACCACATCGGCCAATTCCTGTGCGGCCTGAACCATGGCCTGAATCCCCGGGGCAGTTATTCCATCATCATTCACAGCGAGTATCAACGGGCGTTTCTTCGGCATCTTCGATTAATTTGCGACAAAGCTAACCATCTCAATTGCTTCCTATGTTGCGGTAAGGTAATACCAGCTTTAACCGGTTTCCTGATCCAATGCCCGATACTGAAGTCCAGCATGACCGAGCAGGTCATAGACTTTATAAAACACAACGGGCCTCGCAATTGCGAGGCCCGTGCTGATAAGTATATGAAGAAAGGAGCAGGGAATTATCCCACTTTGATCTCCTTGAGTTTTTTCACCTCATTCTCCACTTTCGGAAGATCTATTCTAAGGATACCGTCTTCGTACTTGGCATCTATCTTATCAAGATTCACCATTCCGTTCAGATTGAAGCTTCTTTTGAAGTTGCCGCTACGGAATTCGCGCTTCACGTAGTTCTCCTTCTTCTCTTCATTCTCCACTTTCATCTCTCCGGAAATGGTAAGTGTGTCGTCTTCAACAGAAACGTGGATGTTCTCCTTCTTGTACCCTGGTGCAGATAGTTCTACGAGATACTTCGTTTCTTCTTCCTTGATATTGGCCGCTGGGACCCATTCAGAAGTTGTACTTGTTCCTGGCCATTCTTTCCAGAATTCATCAAAGATGGATGGAAAAACAGTGTTCGGTTTTCTAACTTTTACGAGTGTCATGATATGTTGTTTTAAAGGGTTATCGTTTGACTTTCCTCTTTCGAAATCCATGCCAGCACCAGAAACGCATTATTCACCTGTCATATTGACGCTTTCAACCCGTATAAACTGCCATTTTTTCCGTTTTATGAGGAATATTTAACATTTCGTAATGCACAAAAATGTCAATCTGTGGTTATAGCTTTGCATGGTGCGAAGTGGTATGGCAATTGACCACGGAAACTATACTGAAACAATAAAAACGAAAGAACATGTTTGGCTTTGACCCTATTCTAATGGTGCTGATGATCATTTTCGCGATCATCGGCTTTGCGGTAAGCAGCCGCCTGAAATCTGTATTTGAAGAATACTCCAGAATGCCCCTAAGCTCAGGAATGACCGGTGCGCAGGTGGCTGAAAAAATGCTACGCGACAACAATATCCATGATGTGAGGATTGAAAGTGTCCCAGGTAAACTCACCGACCACTACAACCCGACCAACAGAACCGTGAACCTAAGCCCTGAAGTTTACTCAGGACGTAGCGTTTCGGCTGCGGCAGTGGCTGCACACGAATGTGGCCATGCAGTGCAACACGCGGTGGAGTACCCATGGTTGCAGATGCGGTCGAGTTTGGTTCCTATTGTGAACTTCAGTTCCAAAGCACTCAACTTCATTTACATCGCCATGATCTTTCTGGCCTTCGTATCAAATCTATGGAACCAGATGCTGTTGGCCATCATCGTACTACAATCTGCCATCACGCTTTTCTCGTTGGTGACCTTGCCGGTAGAAATGGACGCGAGTAACCGGGCTTTGGTATGGTTGAACAACAGCAACATTACCCGCGGCAAGGAACATGAAGCAGCAAAGACCGCATTGAACTGGGCAGGTAGAACCTACATTGTAGCCGCGTTGGCCTCTTTGACCACCTTGCTTTACTACATCATGCGATACACGAGTAGCAGGGATTAATTCCCGAACAAATACTACAGAATGCGAAAACGCCCCACCGAACATTCGGTAGGGCGTTGCTTTTTCGTCCAGATAATAGACTCTGCGCCAGCAGAAGATTGCTATGCGATGGCCTTATTGGCAATTCTTTCAACCGGCAACTGACGTGTCATTCAAACTGCCCAAACAGCTACATGAAGCACACCGAAAGATCAGACCTTGTCGCTTTCAAGGTAGATGAATCCTGAGCAAGCCCCCAGAATGAATATCCAACAGATCGCTCGTGTTCCCTTGAATTTCTATGTCGTACACATCGCCAACCACTCCTATCTGGATCTCCGGAGTGTTTCCACCTATCGGGGTTCCAGGTATGATCACCCGTGAAGAAGCATCCGGAGTACGGCAATCCCAGTTATCATCAATCTGCCATAGTGTATTCGCGGAACCCTTCCAAGTATAGAAGCCAGGATTGAGCGGTGAAAGCTGAGTGACAGTGATGGAGCTACTTGACGTACATGCATTATCATCTGCCACCGTTACATTATACACCCCCGGAGCAAGACCACTTGGATCCTCTATGGTGCTTGAAAAACCGCTAGGACCTGCCCAATTATGATAATATGGCGGAGGAGGCGATGCCTGCGTACCTCCAGACACCGTAAGGTCTATTGTACCATCATTGGAAACATAGCAGCCCACTTCTGTCATGGAAATGGAGACACTGAGCGGAGCAGCCGGTTGTGTGATGGCCACATTGACACTATTGTTGCAACCTGCCACGTCCACCACGTGGAAATTATACGTTCCCACCCCGAAGCCACAGAAAGTATTGTCTGATGTTTGCACGGCCCCAAGTGTAATGGTAGGCTCAGAAGAAATGTAAGGTCTTACAAATAGCCAATCCCACTGAGCACTGAAGTTCTGGTTGCTGGCATAATTATCACCTCTGGCACCCAACCGGACCCTTTCGTTCGTAAGTCCTGAATTGTTGTCATTCCGAGCAATGACCCCTCCGGTCTCTCTTCTTCGTTCAACCCTTGAAGAAGCTCCGTTAGCCCTCACGTACTCGCGCATCCACGTGTTGCGCTGACCATTGCCCCAACCTCCGAAATTCGGCCACGCACCATCTTCCCTTATGTAGTTGGTACCGTTATGATTAAGCGTGTTGTAGCAGTTACTGGTTGCCGACCAGAAACCGGCAGTGGAAAATCCGTTTACCGCTGAGGAAGACTCATATGTACGGGCCTCATTGATGCGACTACCGGAGAAGGTCATTTGCGAGGTGAACGTGCGATTCGTGTTCCCTCCTATCAATTTCCCTCCATAAAAACTCCAATTGGTACCGGAAGTGGCAGCAATGGTACCCGTTACCCACTTACTTGCATCGAAGGAGTTGAAATCGTCAAAGAATTCAAACACATCATCACCTTCACTTTCGGTGGTAACAGATACATCACCGAATGTCATGTAAATGGTGGAATTACCAGCAGGAAGCGTGGCCATTTTAACCCATACCACTGCACTTGAACTCAACGAATACGATTCTATCCAGTAACTGAGTTTTGTCTGGTTGGCATCATAGAAGCGGAGATTTCCGAAATCGGCTCGCATTCCGGCAGAGAAAGGGATGGTCATTTTAACAGGATGGTTCGAATAGGCCACTCCCGATGTATTATTGACAGTAATAGGCCTCATGCTACCTCCGAACACCTTCACGGTATTGGAAGGCCCGTACATCAAGTAGGGTTGAATTCCATTTGTTGGATTGAGGGTCACGCAACCATTCGTGCTCCCGAAGCAATCCACGTTCTGCTGGCCCGTTGATGTTGTTTGACCACTTACATGCACCGTTACCTGATCACTCTGAACGCATCCGGCACCATCATTCACGGTTAACGTATAGGTGCTTGTGCTGGATGGATTGACGGACCCGGAAAGACTATTGCCCCCAGAAGGAGACCAGGAATAGGTGGGATTACAGTTTGTAGGAGCCCCAGTAATGGTTACCCTGTAGTCCTCCACTTCTCCGTAGGCTTTTGTACCACACCCATTGGCAGGAGTATTGCCCCAAGAGTAATAAGTGGTCCAAACACGCATCCTGGTGTCGCCAAGACTTGCCCAAGCAGGCACAGTGATGTTAGCATAGACATTCCAAACAGAATTCCACTGATCATAACCCATGTAGATGTTTTCACCCGCATCGGAAAAGTCTCCATCACGATTCCAATCAAAGTAGACAGAAGTATACATTGGCCAACCATAGTACTGCTTCCTGACTCTTACGTACAGCTGATTGGTCGAGCCAACCGCCAGATCGGTAGTGGCAGCAGAGCTACCACTGTTCGTGTAATTGGCATATCCGTTCGCTCCGGTCCAATAATAATCCAACGTGTTTATCCTCACCCTGTCGATCCACATGTACGGAGCATAGTAAGCTGCTCCTTGAGCACCACAATGGTTGGGTATGCCACAGTTGCTGCTGCAGGTAGGCGTACAGTCTGTAGGTAGTGCACCTATTATTTCACCATCCAGACTGACAGCACCACTTCCGCACTTATACCTATCATTTCCAGCGGTA
>JBFHEW010000171.1:0-5908 GCA_041583955.1 Bacteroidia bacterium
CGAAACCAAGGTTCCCATGGCACGGTCGATATTCAGAATAGGGTATTCGGCTTTCACGGGAATCCCATTGTGAATGGCCGGTTTTGCAACGTCTCTCAATCGGAACGCAAGCACATTTTGGTCGAGTGGCTTCTGTTCGGTGCTGTTGTAATGCGTGTCGCCCTCTGCAAGGACCGCCTGCTCAATGATCGGTCTCAGATCGAGGTTCCTAAGCTTCCAGTGCTGCGGGGTTTCTTTGATCTTGAGGGCATTGGCCTGTCCGACCATCTCATTGACAGTTCTGAATCCGAGTTGTGCCATGATCCTGCGAAGATCATCAGCAAGGAAATGGAAAAGATTGACCACTTCATCGGGTTTTCCTGTAAAAAGCTTTCTCAGTTCAGGATTCTGCGTGGCCACACCTACCGGACAGGTATTCGTGTGGCATTTTCGCATCATGATGCAGCCTTCCACCACCAGTGCAGCGGTGGCAACGCCCCATTCTTCGGCACCGAGCAGTGTAGCTATGGCAAGGTCTCTTCCTGTGCGTATCTGACCATCGGTCTGCAATACCATTCGGCTACGCAAACGCGAGCGCACCAACGTTTGGTGAGCTTCAGCCAGACCCAGTTCCCACGGGAGACCGGCATGACGTAGCGAACTCAAGGGCGAAGCTCCGGTTCCTCCATCGGCACCCGATATCAACACGGCATCTGCCTTGGCCTTGGCTACACCCGCAGCAATGGTTCCAACGCCCGCTTCCGAAACTAATTTCACGTTGACGCGTGCTTGCGGGTTGGCATTCTTAAGGTCGAAAATGAGCTGCGCGAGGTCTTCTATCGAATAGATGTCATGATGTGGTGGCGGGGAGATCAACCCTACGCCCGGAGTGCTATGCCGCACGCGTCCTATCCAATCATCAACCTTATGACCCGGTAGCTGACCTCCTTCTCCGGGCTTGGCTCCTTGCGCCATTTTTATCTGCAACTCAACCGCATTATTCAGATAGTTGATTGTAACACCAAAACGACCCGAAGCGATCTGCTTGATGGCCGAACGCTCCCAATCGCCATTGGGTTTCTTCTCAAAACGTGCTTCGTCCTCGCCTCCTTCGCCACTGTTGCTTTTTCCTTTGATTCGGTTCATGGCAATGGCCAATGTGCTGTGTGCCTCATAGGAAATGGAGCCGAATGACATGGCGCCTGTGGCAAATCGCTTGAGGATGTTCGCTTTGGGTTCGACCTCAGAAAGCGGAATGGATGCACGTTCCTTGAAATCGAACATACTCCGTAGCGTACAGGCTTTCTCAGATTGGTCATTGATCAGGTCGGCATATTTCCGATAGATCGACACATCGTTTTTTCGGCAAGCCTGCTGCAAAAGGTGAATTGTTTCCGGATTGAACAGATGGAACTCTCCACGCTGTTTCCACTGATAAACCCCTCCAACAGGCAGTTCTTTCTTCTTGCTCGGACGCAATCTATAAACCAGATCGTGCCGAACGAGCACTTCTTTCGCGAGGTCGTCAAACGACATGCCTTCAATCCGTGTAGTGGTTCCCTTGAAGCATTTGTCCACTACATGTCGGCTAATGCCAAGCGCTTCGAAGATCTGAGCGCCTTGATACGACTGCAGCGTGGAAATACCCATTTTGGAAAAAACCTTCAGAAGGCCTTTCCCAACGGCTTTCACGTAGTTCTTTTCGGCCTGCACCTCGTCAATGCCATTCTCAAAGTAATTGTCGCGCGCAAGCTGGGCAATGGTATCCAGTGCGATATACGGATTGATGGCCCCAGCGCCATAGCCGATCAGCGTAGCGAAATGATGCGTTTCGCAGATATCTCCGCCTTCAATGACGATGCTTGCCTTTGATCTGATCTTGTTCTCGATCAGACAATGATGCACGGCTCCGCATGCCAACAACGAAGGAATGGGCGCCATTCCTTTTTGGGCCGTACGGTCGGAGATGAGAATGAGATTATATCCTTCCTTAACGGCAAAAATGGCCTCCTTACAAATACTGTCAATGGCGTTCTCCAAGCCACCTTCCCGCTCGTCCGTGTAAAACACGGCATGGATGGTGTGGCATCTGAAATCGGCATGCTTGATGGTTTTGATGCGATGCAGTTTCTGATTGGAAATGACCGGTTGCGATAGCTTGATCTTGGTACAATGCCGAGGCGTTTCGCCCAAGATGTTCCGCGTGGGACCGAGTCCTGAGAAAAGTGACATCACCATTCTTTCCCTGATCGGGTCCACGGGCGGATTACTCACCTGCGCAAACGACTGCTTGAAATAATTGGAAAGATGCTGACTTTGATGCGAGAGCACCGCCAATGGAATGTCGGCTCCCATCGACCCCAAGGGTTCCTTTCCGCTTGCAGCCATCGGACCAAGCAGTACTTTCAGATCTTCGGATGAATACCCGTGCAGCAATTGCTTCACTTCCAGCTCTTCGCCTTCCAAGGAAGGGACCATCATTTCCTTGCTAAGCGGAAGGTTCTTTATCTTAAAGCCGCTTCTGAGCAACCACTTTCCATAAGGTTGACGCGAACAGATCTCATTCTTTAGTTCCTCATCACTGATGATACGGCCCTGTTCCAGATCGGCAATGAACATTTTACCCGGTTCCAGCCGTCCTTTGAACAGCACTTTTGATTGATCTACAGGCAACGCACCTGCCTCCGAACTCATCACCAACTTGTTGTCTTCTGTCAACAGGTATCGGGATGGTCGCAGCCCATTCCTATCGAGTGTTGCCCCTACCACCGTGCCATCCGTGAAACAGATGGAAGCAGGTCCGTCCCACGGCTCCATCATGGAGGCGTGGTATTCGTAAAAATCACGTTTGAGCTGACTCATTTCACTGTTGCCTTCCCACGCTTCAGGGATCAACATCATCATCACATGTGCCAATGGTCTGCCACTTAGCGTCAGCACCTCCACCACGTTATCAAGATTGGATGAATCAGAGCGGTTGCTGTCGCAAATGGGCAGTAGCAGATCGAGTTCTTCTGGTGTAAAAAGCGAATTCTTGAGCAGCGTGGCCTTCGATTTCATCCAGTTCACATTGCCCTGAATGGTGTTTATCTCACCGTTGTGCGCAATATATCTGAACGGCTGAGCCAACTTCCACTTCGGAGATGTGTTGGTGGAAAACCGCGAGTGAACCAAAGCCAACGCAGAGATCACCCGCTTGTCAGAAAGATCGGTGAAATAAGGCCGCAACTGACTGGTTGTGAGCTGGCCTTTGTAAACAATGGTCTTGGCCGAACATGATGAAATGTAGAACGAGTCGTTTGTCTGACTGTACAACTCATGGATGGTGCGGTTGGCATATTTACGGAGTACACATAACCTTCGTTCAAGTCCATCATGCTCCATGGGCTTTTTCGGAGTGATGAAAAATTGTTCAGTTACTGGTTCTACTGAGATGGCCGTAAACCCGACACCTTGGCGCTGAGTGGGAACCGTTCGGTAACCCAATAGGTCGAATCCTAGATTCCGAATGTACTTGTTGAGCTCCTTCTTGCATTTTGCACGGAGCACATCATCTGCCGGAAAAAAGGTCATTCCAACACCATATTCGTTGGCGTTGGGCAATGAAACACCGATCTTTTTGCATTCCTCCTTGAAAAACCTGTGAGGCACCTGTATCAGAATACCTGCTCCATCGCCCGAATTCTCGTCTGCGCCCGTGCCTCCACGGTGCTCCATATTCTGCAGCATGGTGATGGCATCGTCTATGATATCGCGTGAAGGTTTTCCTTTCAGGTGAGCTACGAATCCGATCCCGCAAGAGTCATGCTCGAATTGCGGTGAGTAAAGTGTGTTTTCCTTCATGTATTCTTCCCGATAGGGATACGTGTTTTCTGACCGTGGCAAGTAAACCTGCCAGGTTCTGTGCGTGCACAATAAAGTTTGGAGAGTGCTCTAAGATAAGTAAAACATGAACGTACAACGGTTAGAAACTTCTAATTGTCCGGAATATGTGGAGACCAGAACAAAATTATCTTGACGGCATGTCTCCAGCACTCATCCTCTCCATCATTGCCGCCTATTTCCTGATGCTTTTCGTCATCGGAAAGTTGACCTCAAAGGGCGCTGACAACGATTCATTTTTCACTGGCAATAGAAACTCGCCTTGGTGGGTTGTGGCTTTCGGGATGATCGGCACCAGCTTGAGTGGCGTCACTTTCATTTCCGTTCCAGGATGGGTAGGTACAGCGCAGTTCAGTTACATGCAGATGGTTTTGGGCTATCTGGTAGGCTACACGATCATAGCCACCGTACTGATGCCGCTGTATTATCGGCTCAACCTCACCTCCATCTACACGTATTTGGATGACCGTTTCGGTCGAGCGAGTTATCGGACCGGGGCTTCATTCTTCCTGCTATCAAGAACCATTGGCGCGGCCTTCCGCTTGTACCTCGTGGCGGGCGTACTGCAACTCACGATATTCGATGCATGGGGTGTACCCTTCGTAGCCACGGTTATCGGTACCATCGTGTTCATATGGCTTTATACTTACGAAGGTGGCATCAAAACGATCATTTGGACAGATACGCTTCAAACGCTGTTCATGCTGTTGGCAGTGATTCTAACGGTTGGAATAATCAGTCAGGAACTCGGTTTCGGATTCACCGAAATGGTTTCCACCATCCGAGAAAGCGATTACTCCAAGATCTTCTTTTTTGAGGATGTGAACCACCCGAAATACTTCTGGAAACAGTTTTTGGCCGGTGCTTTCATTTCCATTGTGATGACGGGGTTGGATCAGGACATGATGCAAAAAAACCTGAGCTGCAAGAACATCGGTGAGGCGCAGAAGAACATGTTCAGCTTCAGCATTGTGTTGGTTTTTGTGAACCTGTTCTTCTTGGCGCTAGGGGCACTGCTTTTTCTTTTTGCAACAGCGAAAGGCATTGATATTCCTGCTAAGACAGACGACCTCTATCCGATGCTCGCAACGGATGGAAGTCTACCGGTCATTGTCGGTGTCCTCTTCATTCTCGGACTGATAGCAGCGGCCTATTCCAGTGCCGATTCGGCCTTGGCCGCACTTACAACTTCTGCCTGCGTGGATATCCTGGATATTGAGAAGAAGCCGAAGCACGAGCAGACAAAACTCCGCAAGAAAGTTCACGTGGTGATGTCTGCTTTGCTGGTTACAACCATCATGATCTTTAAATGGGTGAATGACGAAAGCGTGATCAGCGCGGTTTTTCGCGTGGCCGGTTACACTTACGGTCCGTTACTTGGGCTCTATGCATTCGGACTTTTCACCAGACTGAAGGTGCGCGACAAGCTGGTACCGCTGGTATGCATTGCATCGCCTATCCTTACCTACATCATCAACGCCAATTCCGAAGCGTGGCTTGGCGGTTACAAATTCGGTTTTGAACTATTGATCCTTAATGGCGCATTGACCTTTATCGGGCTTTTAGCCGTTTCTAAACGAACAGGGTCAGTCGCGGCATGAGGCAACATACATTATCTTTGTTTGAGAACGTTGAGTTTCAGTCATGAGTCAAGACCTGCTTTCAAGAATCACGATCAACCCTAACATCTGCCACGGAAAACCGACTGTGCGTGGTACACGAATCATGGTTGAAAGCATCCTTGAATACTTGGCAGGAGGTGACAGTGTGGATAATGTCTTGGATGCTTTTCCGGGCCTTGAACGCGAGGATGTGTTGGCTGCCATTGGCTACGCCAATCGTATCATTCAGTTCAAAGGAACTGTTTTCAAGGCAGCGTAATGAATTTCTTGGTGGACGCTCAGCTACCGCCTCTTTTGGCTGCAATCCTTTCTGACCACGGTTTTAATGCTACCCACACCAACACGTTAGAACTGGGAAACGAAACACCCGATCAAACGATTCTGAGAATCTGCTCCGAGCAGAATCGCATTCTCATTACCAAGGA
>JBFHEW010000172.1:0-5880 GCA_041583955.1 Bacteroidia bacterium
ATTGCAAGCATGTACAATGCGTTGGTTGTCAGCACAACCTCTGTTGGCTATATTGTCGGTGGACCGTATGAGGGAAAGAAAATGGTTGGCTGCTCGTTGGCCGTTGGTAAGGGTGGTGTTTTAAAACAAGGACAATTCAACGAGTTCGCAGGAGAAGTCATCTATTTTGAAGCAGATGTGCCACAGGCTGGTGCGAAAGGCGCGGTATTGAATCAGCAGATAGTTGAACGTGGATTCATAAGAGAATTGGACCATTGGAAAAAGTGATCGTAAACGGTAAAGAGACCGGGTTGGTGCATCAGCGCTGTACGCGCTGCGTGCAGGATACTTCTGTTCCCGGCATTGCATTCGATTCGGAAGGCATCTGCAATTTCTGTCACCTTCACGACAGCATGGAACGCATGTTCCCAAATGGAGAAGAAGGAAAACGAAGATTGAAACGCCTGTTTTCAACGATTGCCAAAAAAGGTAACGGTAAAAAGTACGATTGCGTTGTGGGAGTAAGTGGCGGACGGGACAGCACGGTGCTTCTGCGCAAAGTGGTTCAGGAATGGGGAATGCGCCCACTGGCAGTCCATTTCAACGATGGCTTCGACAACCCCGTGGCGGGAGAGAACATGGTAAAAGCGTGCCGAAAGCTGGGAGTGGAGCTGCGCACCATCACTTCGGATTGGCGCGAAGCGAAAGATCTCAAGATCACCTTCCTGAAAGCATCAACACCCGACCTGAACCTCGGAACAGATATCGGAATTGCATCTTCGCTATACGGAGTTGCCCACAAGGAAGGCATCAAAGCCATCATTATCGGACAATCATTCCGTACCGAAGGGGTCAAACCTCTTTCGTGGTCATTTTTCGATGGGGATTATCTGCGCAATGTGCAGAACCAGCTAGGCACGGTGAAGTTGAAACCTTGGACAGCTGATTCGCCTGCTTTCAATCTCGGCATGAAAGAGCTGTTCTACTACACCGTCCTGAAAGGAATCAAGACCTACACACCCATGTATTATGCCGATTACCTACGCGACAAAGAGGAAGAATTGATCATCAAAGAGCTGGACTGGGTTTACCCTGGCGCCCATTATTTCGATGACCTTTATCACAGCCTGATCAAATACGTACATCGGGTCAAGTTCAATATAGACCTGAACATGAACAGCGACTCTGCCCTTGTGCGAACCGGACAAATGGATCGGGAAAAAGCATTGGCCCGAGCAGGTGGGATCTATCATATTGAAGATCCGGATGTGATACGTCTTTGTATAAAACGACTAGGCATGACCAGAGAAGAATTCGATGGTTTCCTGAAGATTCCTCCTAAGACATTCCGTGATTATCGCACCAGTCATGACCTGATGAGGCTACTCAAAGCACCTATCTGGATGGCTAGCAGGCTTGATCTGGTGCCGAAAGTTGCCTACGATAAATACTTCAATTGCGGAGCCTGACATGTATATACTTGGCATAAATGGTGGGCTAAGGCTAGGGTATCAGGATGTTTCGGCCGTCCTAATGAAAGATGGCAAAATCGTTGCCGCAGTGGAAGAGGAACGCATCTCACGCGAAAAACATGCGCCTGGAAGATTGTCTGAACAAAGCATTGCGGAAGTGCTGAGAATAGCCGGTGTTTCCATGTTCGAGGTAGATATAGTAGCAACTCATGGGGCAACTTGGAACGATGGGTTTGAGGAAAACCTTCGGAAGTATCTTCTTGCCCGCTTCGGTCATGCACCCGCTATTGAACGGCATCATCATCATGATTGCCATGCAGCATCTGCTTACTATGCGTCCGGATTTGAATCGGCCTTGACCTTTACTGCTGACGGTTCCGGAGACGGCAGCTCGTGCCGCATATACGATTGCAAGAGTGGGAAAATGACGGTTCTTGCAGATTTCAAACGGCCGGATAGCCTTGGCATCTTCTATTCGATATTCACGCAGTATTGTGGGTTTGTACGCGACTCTGACGAGTATAAACTCATGGGACTGGCGCCTTACGGAGACCCAAAAAAGTTCGATTTGAAAGAGGTCGTTAGCGTGACGGAGGGTCAGTTGCATCTCAACCAACGGTTCCTTAGACCGATACAACCAGGTTCTGCGCAGACCACGAAGCAAGAACCCGCCTATAGCAACGACCTCATAGCTCTGTTAGGAGACATCTCCCCTCGCATTCGCGAGCAGCAAATGAGCAGACATTACATGGATGCGGCCGCAAGTGCACAACACAGATTGGAAGAGGTGATGGTGGCACTGATCGGTCATTGGATGAATAAAACCGGCCACACCAACCTTTGTCTGGCGGGCGGAGTAGCGCTCAACTGTGCAGCAAACATGCACGTGGCTGAAAAACTCATGCCCAGAGGGCTTTTCGTTCAGCCTGCTTCGAGCGATGCTGGAATTTCGCTTGGTGCAGCTTATTTGAGTTCTGTACGCCACAACAACAACCCTTCTTCAATGACAACCGTATCCTTGGGTCGTGGTTATTCAGAAGCAGCCATTGCTGCACAGCTCGACCTTTTCGGGCTGAGTTACCGCAAGGTCGATCCTGCCAAAACGGCTGCCAAATACATATCCGAAGGCAAGGTTATCGGCTGGTTTCAAGGAAAAGAGGAATTCGGTCCACGTGCCTTGGGGTACCGAAGCATCCTGGCTTCAGCCGTTGGGGGCGACATGAAATCGAAGATCAACGCCAAGATCAAGTTCAGAGAGTCGTTCAGGCCGTTCTGCCCGAGCGTGCTGGAAGAAGATCTACACGTTCATTTCGAAACACCACTCCAAAGACTTCCCTACATGACGATCAATGTCCGTGTGCGGAAACCGGATCTTTTTCCGGCCATTTCGCATGTAGATGGTACTGCTCGCGTGCAATCGGTCAGCGGCTCAGAAAACCCACTCTACCACCGTATGCTTTCCGAGCTCAAACAACTTTCCGGGGTTGGCATTTGTGTCAACACAAGTTTCAACCGAAGCAATGAACCTATAGCTGGTTCACCACGCGATGCCATATCCATATTTTTCGGTAGCGGGCTTGATGCACTTATTATCGGCCCTTACCTGGTGGAGAAATGATCAGCTTGTCGCTCTCCTTAGCCGATAGACGTTGACCCTTACGAGGAGGCCGATCAGTTCAATGGCTGCCAATCCAACTGTTTTCAATGAGCCTCCTTTGGTTTCGCCCGCAACACGCTGATGGTAGGTTGACGGAACCTCTACGAACGACACGCCATTCACCTTCAGCTTTGCGCAGATCTCGCTTTCAACGAGGGAGCTTTTCATGCTTGGTCGTATCTTCTTCAGGTCAGTGGCATGGTATATTTTCACCCAATTCACATCTTCCAACGTAAGACCAAGAAAAGCCCTATTCATCAGGTTGTTGAATCCGCTGAGTAGGCTTCTGTACCTGTTGTAATGTTTCTGCCGTCTTACAAATGAGATCACCTCTCCCGGGTTCATATTACCGAAAGGAAGCAGCTCTGTCAGGTCGAACTGCCCATCGGCCGGAACCCCACAGATTCGCAATCCTTTCGCATTGGAATAACCTGAGATAAGCGCATGCCCGATGCCTTTGTTCGTAGGGTGATGGATAGCCCGCACCATTGGGTGCTCCTTACATTTTTCTGCAATGATCCGGCTGCTTCTGTCCGAGCTTCCATCATTCACCACCAGCACCTCTGACGATCGGGCAGAAAGCTGCTTACACACCTCTACTGCCTTATCTACCACCAATCCAACCGTATGCTCCTCGTTATAGCAGAAGATGAAAACTGTCCAATCAAGGTTGTTCGCTTTCATATGGAAATCAGCTCTCCTCCTTTCCGTAACGATTCGTCTGCTTTGATGAGCGTCTTAACAATATCGAGCGTCATCCGTACATCATACTGAGGGTTTGCCCCGGCCGTGGTACGCCAGAAATCATCTACCATCAACGACAGGGCCTCGGTAAGGGGGAATTTAGGAATCCGGATATCTCCCAGACGATAGTCTACCAAAACCTTCCTACGCTCCTCACCTGTTGGGTTCACGGCAGAATATTCATATAGCTTCAGCTTATCTGAAGGTTCCACGTCATCGTAGATCAACATCTTCTCCGTCCCTCCGAATATCATCTTACGGATCTTGACGGGTGAGGCCCACGAGCAATTGAGGTGCACCAACATACCTGATGGGTAATGTAGGATCAGATACGCAATATGTTCTGTCCCTACTTCGCTGTGCAGCGCACCAATGGCGCGAAGCCTATCGGGGCGCTCCGGAAACAGGTGGTATATGATAGAAAGATCGTGTGTTGCCAGATCCCAGAGAGCGTTCACATCGGCCTGATACACTCCGAGATTGATACGGGTGGAATCGATGTATTGAACTTCTCCGAGCTCGTTATCCGTGATAAGTTCGTGCACTTTCCTCACCGCTCCGGTATAGAGAAAAGTGTAGTCGACAAGCAGTGAAACACCTTTTTCTTCGGCCAATTGAAGCAGCTCTTCCACCTCTTCATACCGAGTGGAAAGCGGCTTCTCAACCAGCACATGCTTTCCTTTCAGCAAACATTCTTTAGCAAGTTGGTAGTGCGTGCCAACAGGCGTGCAGATAGCTACCGCTTCCACATTGGGATCATTGATCAGCTCGTCATCGTAGGCAACAACATTGGCCGTAAGGCTGGCTTTTTTGGCCACTTCTCTGCGGTCCTGCCTTGTCTCTGCTATACAGATCACCTCGCATGCCGGATGCATCGTGAAGTTCCGTACGATGTTCGGTCCCCAATACCCATAACCGATCACTCCAACTTTTAACATGAATTTCTCGGGTTTAGGTTTTGAAAATGTTTTGCTCTCGTTAACTCGTTACGATAATACTGAAATTTAACACTGCTGAAAAGGCCTTCTTCCTCATCCTGAAGGAATGCCATCATCTAAAAGTGGCCTCATACTGCCCGTCTTCATTAAAGTTGATGCAGGTCTGTAATGCCCTTAACCAAAAGGTTTGAAAACACGCTTCCATGATGTTGCTGTCAACAGTACCTGCTCAGGCTTCCAGGAACGAATCCTTTCATTGCTACAACCACAACGTTGCAGTGGAGTTGTACACAAAGCTAAACATCCTTGAGATGTGATTTGAGGGCCGTTTACCAGAGCTCCTTCTGATCGAAGGTCTAGGTCTCCCAAAAACACGATGAACACAATTCGGTTGTATTTCATAATCCTGATATTCCACAATACGAGCGTCACAATACCGGCCAGAAAAAGTAGCCAGACTGAAATAACATCTTCCACCTAGGTCGTCCTGCTGGAAGGTAAGTCTTCTGAGATTTGATACATTTGAGTGTTCCTCATCTTATCAGCATACACCATTCCATCTCCACTTACCATGCAAATAACCCTGATCCAATGCCCGGCCAATAACCCTGACAGTCCACCATATTCTCTGGCCCTGCTTAATGCGGCCTTAAAATCTGCAGGGCATTCCCCGATCATACACGACCTCAACATTGAACTATTTCAACGCGCAAGACGACTTGGGTTAGAAAACGTTTGGTCTCAAGGTCATAGTCAGGAAGCTCCTATTGAAAAGTGGATCAGTAAAGAGTTCACCTCCGACAAGTTGGCGCCACATCAGGACTACATCAATGATTTCGTTGAAAAAATCGTTGAAGATAAATCCCCAGTTATCGGATTTACAGCCCATACGAGCTCCTTCTGGTCCAGCATTATGATTGCGGAGCAGGTCAAAAAGAAAGCCCCGAACAAAACAATCGTATTTGGCGGTGCTTATTGTTTTCTCAATCACGAGGGACCATTCTTACTTGACAAGTATGACTTCATTGACATCGTTTGTTTCCTTGAGGCGGAAACCTCGTTTCCTGAACTTCTGCATAAAATGGAGAAA
>JBFHEW010000173.1:0-5853 GCA_041583955.1 Bacteroidia bacterium
CAAGAAGACGAAGGTTCGTGATAGATTCTTCTACTACACGGTGAGGATCTGTAACGATGAAGTGGCGATTTCTAAACGTGGTTCGGGCGATATCTGGCAAGGATTGTATGAGTTCCCACTGCACGAATCTGATACCAGATTGGAGGAGGACGAGGTCCTCAGATCGTTACGTCTGCGGTCAAATGACGTGATAGTCGGTATCTCCACAGAGTTCAAGCACATACTTTCGCATCAGCGCATTTTTGCCAGATTCATATTGATTAAAAGCGATAGCTTTGGAAGCCCTCTTGACACCTGTGTCAAAATAGGGGAGTTGAATGAATTTGCGTTTCCAAGACTGATAAATCGTTTTTTGGAAAAACAAAGTCTTGTTATTGTTGAGGAAGTTTAGAATCTTTGGTGATAACCTTTAAAATAATGAAGCCATGTCAGGAGTTAATAAAGTGATTTTGGTAGGTCGGCTCGGTGCCGATCCTGAAGTTCGGTCGCTAGAGAGCGGTGCGAAAGTCGCAAGTATCCGTTTAGCTACAACGGAACGGTACAAGGACAAGAACGGCAATCAACAGGAAGCCACCGAGTGGCACAATGTGGTTCTGTGGCGTGGCTTGGCCGATATTACAGAGAAGTATCTGAAAAAGGGCGACCAGCTGTACGTTGAAGGACGGATAAAGACGAGAAAATGGACGGATCAGAATGGTCAGGACCGCTACTCAACGGATATTGTGGCCAACGAAATGACCATGTTGGGTGGTTCTGGAGGCGGTTCTTCCGCATCTACGGGAGGAGCACAGTCGCAAGCAGCTGCTCCACAACAGAATCAAGTGAACGAACCACAGGGTTCTGCTCTGGACGATATTGACGATGATCTACCATTCTAAGACAATGTCAACTTCAAGTTTAACGAATCCGACCTGAATTGGAAGACCCTCCTGAACAGGTTCATACCTTTATTGACGTAGTACTGCTTTCGGGCTGGTTGCCGTTCGACCTTATTCTTGGTCTTGGGGTGCTTGTCATCCTTTTGGGATGCTCTGCCATGATATCCGGTGCAGAAGTGGCTTATTTCTCACTATCCAGAAGTGATCTGGAAGAGATGGAGAATTCGCCTTTGCGGTTGCGTCAGCAAGCAATGGTATTGCTCAAGCGCCCCAAAAGGTTGCTTGCCACTATTCTCATTGCCAACAACTTCGTGAATGTTGGAATCGTCATCCTTTCCACCTACCTCACGGCCAAAAGCATTCCGAAGGAAAGTCTCAATTATCTGCTGGCAGGTATCATCCCCATCGGGAGATTGGTAGAGGTGTTCGGCATTACGCTGATAGTGCTGCTTTTCGGGGAAATCATCCCGAAGGTCTATGCCAACCAGTATGCCATTGGTTTTGCTTCGGCCATGTCGTTTCCGTTGTATTACCTGTCCATCATGTTCTCGTTTCTGAGTGTGCCGCTCATCAAACTCACGAATATTGTGGATAAGCTTGCGTCTGCCAATAACGGACAGATATCCGTTGATGAGTTGAGCCATGCGCTGGATCTTACCAAGGCCGAGTCGATCCGTGAAAAGGAAGATCGGAAGATCCTTGAAGGCATTGTGAAATTCGGGAATACCGATGTGAAGCAGATCATGAAACCACGTACAGATGTGGAAGGTTTCTCAAATGCATCTGCTTATCGTGAACTACTGGAAGGGATATTGGAATCAGGCTATTCGCGCGTTCCGATCTACGAGGATAGTCTGGACAACATCGTTGGCATCATTCACATAAAAGACCTGCTGCCGCACATTGATGAGACGGACGATTTTGCATGGCAGAATCTGATGCGTCAGCCGTTTTTCGTTCCTGAAAGCAAAATGATAGATGATCTATTGGAGGAATTCAGGCAGAAGAAGGTTCATTTGGCCATTGTGGTTGACGAATATGGAGGATGCGAAGGATTGGTGACGTTAGAAGACATCATCGAAGAAATAGTGGGCGATATTTCTGATGAGTTTGACGATGACGAGGTGGTCTATTCCAAACTCGATAACGACAATTTCGTGTTCGAAGGGAAAACCAACCTCAAACAATTTTACCGGGTCATTAAGATCGATGGGGAACAGTTTGAGAAACATAAAGGAGAAGCAGATACGCTTGCCGGATTCATTCTCGAACAGGCCGGTAAAATACCTACCAAGAACCAAAGGGTACGTTTCGAGAATTACGAGTTCACCATTGAAAGCGTGGATAAAAGAAGGATTAAACGTGTGAAAGTGACACGACTGCCTGTGGAGGAAAAGCAAGAGGAATGATACGGATACCGGTTTCTTTTCTGCTTTGTGCCCTGCTCGGATTCTCAGCGTGTGAGCAGACCTACACTCCCAAACCTCGGGGTTACATGCGCATAGCGTTGCCTGAAAAAGAATACAAACTCATAGATACGGGGTGTCCGTATTCGTTTGAAACGGCCACCTATTCCAACTTCAAACCCGACACACGGGCGCAATCAGATTCCTGCTGGTTCAATATTGATTACCCGCAGTTCAAAGCGCAGCTGTATTTCAGCTACAAGCCCATCAAAGGGAATTTGGCCGGCTATCTTGAGGACTCGCGCGAGTTGACGAATAAGCATATCAGCAAGGCATCAGGAATAGAGGAAACCCTCATCATCAAAGATGATACGCGGGTCTACGGTATGCTTTATACGGTTGAAGGCAGTAGGGCCGCATCGCCCTTACAATTCCACCTTACCGACAGTACGGATCATTTCCTGCGGGGTGCGTTGTATTTCAATGTGTCGCCCAATAACGATTCGCTGGCTCCAGTGATAGATTTCCTGAAAGAAGACGTGCTTCATTTCATTGAAACGCTCAAATGGCAGTCATAGAACTGGTTCTTATCTGAGTCCTGCGGCCAAAAGCCGAGTACAGATAAACCTGCGCACCGAAGATCATGCACGAAAAGAACAGGTGCATGGGTTGTGCCCAGGCAGGAACGTTGAAATACGCCATGATGATGCCTGATAAGGTTGTTATTCCAACGAAGACCGCCAAATATACCCCAGCTCGGAATACCGCATGGTAATGATGCAGATACTTGAATATCTGATAGCAAAGCCAGGCGTTTCCGAAAAGTAGCAACAGCGAAAACGATCGATGGACCTTGAAGATCCAATCGAGCTGCGAGATCCAGAGCTCCCGTTGGCCATGATCGAACCCCTTGGCAATGACGTCTATCTGCTGGCGGACCTGCGTTCCCAGAAGCACTTGTATCAGTGTCAGCGAAATGAGAACGGCCAGCGCGTAACGCATGGTGTTGTCCAATCTCACTGTTGCCAATGCGCGTAGGCCTGGAGCGGTTTTTACATATAGGTACACCAGGCCTGCAATGATCAGAAATGCAAAAAGCATGTGCACCGTGAGTACACCTGGGAGCAGGTTGGTAGACACTACCACCGAACCCATCCAGCCTTGAAATCCAGTGGCAATGATGATTCCGAACAGGAGGAGTGGAATGTTTTTTCTCTTCTTCCAATAGAACAGTGAACTTGCAAAAGCAGCAAGTAGGAATATTCCCAGCGAGGCACCGGCCAATCGGTTCACGTACTCGATCCAGGTTCGCTGCCACACGAAATCGGTCTCTTCGTAAATGCTCGGGTCTTCACTGATCTGCTGCGCCAGGTTGGTCCAGCCCAAAGGAGCGATCATCTTGGCCAACTTTTCGTTCTTCTTCTTCCTTACCTCGATGTAGTGTGCCTTGTAATCATCAGGAAGTTCGCTGATGTCGGTAGGCGGAATATAGCTCCCGAAGCATTTAGGCCAATCTGGGCAGCCCATTCCAGATCCTGTCATCCGAACCACCGCACCGGCCAATATGACCAGGTAGGTGAGGAAAATGGAGATCTTCAGTAACCTTCGGAAGCGGCTGGTTTTTTTACGGGTGGATGCAAGAGACATGTTCGCAAAGCTACCAAATAGGTATTCTCAGAACGAAAAAAGGATGGCAATTGCCATCCTTTGAACAGTTTGTAATCCGATGATCAGTGTCCGAATTCAGAAATGAACTTGATTCTAACCAGCCTGATCTCCTCTTCGGTGTAATCCTCTTCACCCAATTCGGCCAAAGCCGCGTCAATGCTATCAGTTTCGGCTTCCTCTTGGAAGTACTCGTAGATCTCTTCCTGTTTGTCCTCATCAACTTCTTCGTTGATGTAGTAGTCAATGTTCACCTTGGTACCGGAACTTACGATGTGCTCAATTTCTGTGAGGAGTTCATCCATGGAAAGGCCTTTTGCATCTGCAATGTCCTCCAAGTCCAGTTTTCGGTCAATACTTTGAATGATGTAAACCTTGTTGCTCGACTTGTTGACCACGGTTTTTACGACCATGTCCTGTTCGCGCTCAATCTCATTCTCTTCCACATACTGTTGAATGAGCTCGATGAACGGTTGACCATACTTTCTGGCCTTTCCGGTACCTACACCGGTAATGTCGGTCAGTTCATCCATCGTTATCGGGTATCGGAAGGCCATATCTTCCAACGATGGGTCTTGGAAAATGACGAATGGAGGTAGGTTTTCCTCTTTGGATATCTCTTTTCTGAGATCCTTGAGCATTTTCAACAGAACATCGTCTGTTGAGCCACCACCTTTCATTGCACCGGTCGGTATGGCATCTTCTGCTTCCGTTGCTGCTTCAAAGTCATGGTCAATGGTCATCATGAACGAAGTCGGTTTCTTCAAGTATGCGAATCCGAGCTCTGTCAATTTCAATAGACCGTAATTCTCAATGTCCTTCGCGAGGTAACCGTGAATAACGGCCTGACGCACCATCGACTGCCAATAGCGTTCACCTTTTTCGGCTCCTTGTCCGAAAGCCTCGAGCGTGTCATGTTTGTACGATTTGATCTGTGACGAATTCACACCTAGCATGATGTTCACCACGTGCTTGGATTTGAATTTCTCCTTGATGTCAAGCACCGTTTGGAGGATCGCTGTCAGTTCTTCCTGCGCTTCTTCCTGCTTCTTCGGGTGTCTACAGTTGTCGCATTGCTCGTTGCAGTTCTTTGCATCAAACTCTTCTCCGAAGTAGTGGAGGATGAATTTCCTTCTGCAGACCGATGTTTCCACATAAGACACGACTTCTCCGAGCAACTGCTTACCTATTTCCTGTTCCGAAATAGGCTTTCCTTGCATGAACTTCTCTAACTTGGTAATGTCGTCATAGCTATAGAACGCAATGCAATTACCTTCTCCACCGTCTCTACCTGCACGTCCGGTTTCCTGGTAATATCCTTCCAGACTTTTCGGTATGTCATGATGAATTACGAACCGTACGTCCGGTTTGTCAATTCCCATTCCGAAAGCAATGGTGGCGCAGATCACATCTGCCTCTTCCATCAGGAATGCGTCCTGATGTTTCACCCTGGTGGCTGCGTCCAATCCTGCATGGTAGGGTAGGGCCTTGATGCCATTGACCTGCAGTGTTTCGGCCATTTCCTCCACTTTCTTGCGGCTAAGGCAATACACAATACCCGATTTGCCTTTATGCTCCTTGATGTAGCGGATCATATCCCTGGCCACATTCTTGGACTTGGGACGTATTTCGTAGTATAGATTATCGCGGTTGAATGACGATTTGAAAACATTCGCATCGGTCATTCCGAGGTTCTTCTGTATGTCGCCCTGAACCTTGGGCGTGGCTGTTGCCGTCAGCGCCATTACGGGCACGTTTCCAATGGCCTCTATCATAGGGCGCAGCCTTCGGTATTCCGGTCTGAAGTCGTGGCCCCATTCGGAGATACAGTGTGCTTCGTCAATCGCAACCAATGATATGTTCACGTCTTTGAAGAAATCGATGTTCTCCTGTTTGTTCAGCGA
>JBFHEW010000174.1:0-5847 GCA_041583955.1 Bacteroidia bacterium
GATACGTGGCAGTGATCAGCGGCAACTTCGTAACCGACCACGTGCTTTTTGCTGAAACGTTGGACGGACCAGTTTCGGTATTCTATCAGCAACCTGTAGAGTTCCATTGGCCATATAACCTGAAGCACATTTTTCAAGAGATCGATGGAAAGATCGTAGAGCACTATCCAACCGTCACCGGATTTGCCATGCGTGGGAATATGGCAAAGGCTGAACCAGCAGAAATAACCATGTTCGATGGCTCTGTGCTTAAAGGTAAAGGCGAGCTGGCTTATAAGAATTGGGATTACGGTATGAGCTACAACCAACTGCTTGTTTTCGACCCAGGAAATGGTCCCATTCAAACGTTCAGCCCAATGCTTGGCTCAGAGATACAAAGTGTAAAGCTCGGTAACGAAGAGCATTTGGCTTTTGACAACGGATTCTATCCAAGCGAAAAACTCATTAAGAAACTCACCCGATCGAAGAAAAACGATGAAAAGAACTTCCAGCCCGGATACGTCATGTTCAAGGATGGCAGATCGGAGGAATTGCAGATCGCCAGAGCTCGGAAGGCCAATCGGGGTTTCTATACGCTTGATGACAAGGGTCATTTTCGAGCGTACTATGGAGACAAGAACGTTCAATATTTCACCCAGAACATTGGAGGAGAAGAAACACGATACAAAAGAGTAAAGAAAAGGTACGAGGTATGGCATCAACCCGAAGGAGACTTCAGTTACTGCATTAATCCATATCCTACCCATGTAAGAAAAGGGCTCACGAAATTTGTTGCTGGCGTTACGGAGGCCACAGTTGAAGTTGTTACTGATGAACTGATAGAGGCAGCAGCCAACAAAGCGATAAGCGAAGGTGGCAACGTGAGAGATGTAGTAAAGAATGCCATGGAAATGGACGAAGGTCTATCCGTGAGCTATTCTGATAATGATGGCGGTATTTATTTTGACGAATACATCATTTTCCAAAAGGGAAAGCCAGGAGGAAGCGTTGTCTACAAAAAGAACATGGATGGCTACATTACCTCGATCGTTACGCAATGCGATAATTTCACTTCGCTTGACAAGAAGGACCTGAACCGTTTAGGAGATATTGACAAGTTGGACGAAACCATCAGGTTTCTGAACGCCAACGGTTGTGGTGATTAAGGAAATATCATTGGAATCAACGATTGACCACAGCCTTAATTTCTGAGACATTGCAATCTATGAAACGGCTATTGTGGCTCTTTACGCTAACGACATTCTGTAGTTGTGTATTTGCGCAGTCAACAGATTCCACGTTTACGAAAGGAACGTTGAAGGAGAAATTGAATGAGCTGCCAATTGCGGGTAAGAAGAAGTTCAAACTCAACTATAACATCTTCACATCCTTTTATCCGATACACGAAAACCCAACAGTAGGTTGGCGCTCTAAGCTGAAACAAGATGCTCAGATCGTTTTCGATTTTCATCCTGTTCTCACAACCAGCTTCTTCAACAATTTCGAGCGGAAACTGGAAAAGAAGCAGCTTTTCGGAATGGGGTATTATTTCTCCTTCCGACCTCACTTCAGGATGTATTCCAAGAACTCAACCCCGGTTCAAATGCCCTCTTACCGCATTTTCTTAGGGCTGCAGCACATGTACCGTTTGTCTGATGAGCATCTGATAAGCTATGCCATAGAAAGCGGACATTATTCCAACGGCCAATCCGGTTGTGCGTTGGGAGCAGGTTTAGACGACCAATCTGAAGCGTGCGACAGTCTGTACGCATTGGTGAATGACAATTCGAACCTCTCCGAGATGATCAACCGCACCAACGGAGACTTTTCAACCAATCTTTCACAGTTCACCATCAACTATCGGTACGTACCAAAGCAGCCAGAAACCAAAAAGTTCAGGCAGGTTCATTCTACCAATTTCGGACTGGTCTATTACCACAACAATTTTCTCGGACTGGTGGATGCTGGTGGTCATAGCGCAAATGCCATCAAAATGTACGGGAGATGGCGCTTTCTGCTTTCTTACAACTACACACATCAATGGAATTCCGGGTATCGGTTCGTGCTGGCCGAAGACATCGAGATAATTGAAGGCGCGCATCCGTTTGTCAATCCGCTAAGGGCGGTTGCAACGGCATCATTCTTCTTGCCAAGAAACCTCGGGGTCTACGTGAGTTACTCTTACGGGCATGACGACTACAACCTACGATTTGTCGATTCTGGACATCAATTCGGAATCGGCCTCGTATGGGATATGAATCCACCTATAGCACTTTAAAACATGAATCATAAAACGAATCGCATGACAAAATTGACGCAAATCACTGGGGTTCTGATCCTTGCATCATCACTGACCTCCTGCGAGAAGGACTACACCTGTGTATGCACCAATACGGCAACAGGTAATGAAATTTCCAGGACAGTTATTAGCGCTAATAGCGCTTCAGATGCAGCTGTCGCATGCGATGAGCGTGAATCGCTCTTTACTCCAGACCAATGCCTGATCGAAGAATAACCATGTCTAAATCCTGAAAACATGAAAACATTAAAATCAATCTCAACTCTATTTGTACTGGCATTTGTCCTCAGTTCATGCTCAAAAGACGTGAAGTACTACGTAACATCAATAACCATAAATTCGATTCCAGCCACACAAGGCTCATTACCGTGGGACGACACGGGAGGCCCCGAGGCTGATGTTTTCCCTGCAATCGGGTCCTCAGCTGGACAGGTTTGGCAACTTCAGAATTACCAGACATCGCATATAGAAGATGCCACCAGTGCCGATCTGCCTTTCACCTTTCTGATTCCTAATCTGGAGTTGGAAGCAGAAACGCGCTATTCGTTGGAGTTATGGGATTACGACTACATCACCGCTAACGAACTGATGGCTTCTATCAATTTCACCCCAGAGGATCTGGATGTGGGCAATTCTCCGACAGCGATCACGCTTACTTCGGGAGCCGCGAGTGTAACTATCACCATAGAAAAAGACGAAAACTAGCCATGGATACAATGATTCAATTAGGTGTGAAGAACAGGCTACTGAGAGTAGTTGCTTGTTTATTGATCGTTCAATCATTCGTGTCTTGCAACACTGGCGATTCGGATTGCGAACAATGGTATTCTGGAAATCCTTGCATGTCATTAACAGAACAGATCCAAGGACTTTACCAGGCAAGTGGCAATTGTGGTACCATCAACATTCTAGTGGCCCCTTCAGACTCGTTGATGAACGGGTTCAGGATTTTCTTGGGTGGAGTGTCATCTCAAACATTCATTTGGGCAGAATTCACCAATGACACAGATTTTGTGTTCCCTCTTCAATTTATTCAAGGAGGCACCATAGAAGGAGGTGGCCGCGTTACTGCAGATGGGCTTACCTACAACTATAACGCAGGTACCAGTGGAGGAGGGTTTGGGTGTACATTCAACTGTACACCAAGTGATGGAGGAATGCTTAATGGTGATTCCTTCGATGCAACCATAGACGGAGCCAGATGGGAAGCCGATCTTGCAATAGACTCCTATGTAAGCAATTATACTTCTCTCGTAGGAGTTTCTACAGATGGAACGTTAATTGACCTTCTCATCAATGGCGAGGTTACGGTTGGTAATTATTCGACCATCGAAGGGGAGGCAGAAGCCCAGATTTCTTTGAGAACGGGATTCAACGATGGAGAACAGTACTTTTCAACTTGGCCACAAGGTTCGTCTGGCCAAGTTGTAATCACCTCAGTTTCACCCTCTAGGATCACAGGTACATTCTCTTGCACTGTGGTAAACGAATCGTCTCCAGGCATCACCAAAACCATCACATCAGGGGGGTTTGATGTGACCCTTTAACTGGTCAATTATGAAAAAAGCACTCCTAGTGATTACAGTTGCCACACTCGGAATCTCGTCATGCAATAAAGATCCAAAAGGTGGTGGACCTGGCACTCCTGGGCGGTTCGCGGGTTTTGAAACCTGTCAGATAATCGCTCCCCCAAGCCAGGTGCAGCTCAATTCCTACTACACTAAGTACACGAACTGCTCAGGCATACCGATCATTGGTAACAACGCTGTTCCGGACGATGCTTTCATGGTTGCCAATGAGACAATGGAATTTCTACTACAAGGTCAGAATGCAGTACGGGAAAATCTCATTGAACGAGGCGAGTACTATATTTTGGTGCCCCCCGGAGGTACGCCTCGAGATGTTCCGGAATTTGCCAATGCGCCCGGCACGGTGAACAGCGGAATCTACTGGGATCAACCCCGTTGCGCTGCTTCCAATGCCGCTGGTCTTCTATGTATGGTAGAAGGCAACCCAGACGGTCATGCTAATGTGTTTGTTCATGAAATGGGGCATATGATCAGCATCTCAGGATTGCAGAAAATTGAGTCTGGTTTTTTGCAAGAACTAACGCAGGCGTTTAACAACGCAGTAAGCACTGGACTTTGGAGCAACACGTACGCCCGTACTAACAAGGAAGAATACTTTTCCGTGTGTTTACAAACGTTTTACGAGGTCGGGTTTCCTTTCGTGACAGAAATAAATGGAGACGGCAATTGGAATAGCATCGTAACCAGGTCTCAATTGCAACAATACGACTCCACCATCTATAACCTGCTCGCATCCAGATTCAACCCAAGTCTCAATGTGCCTGGCTGCATTCAGGGTACCAATTATGAACCATGGCAAGACCCGACCATTAACTGTGGCTCAACCGTGACGGACATTGACGGAAACGTATACGATGTAGTTCGTGCTGGTAACACATGTTGGATGGCCGAAAACCTGAAGACCACCCGTTATAGGGATGGAAGCCAAATATCCAGTATCACTAACGATGTTAGCTGGAGCAACGCCAATACTGGATCATGGTGCAATTACGCAAACAACAGCGCCAACGGCAATACGTATGGTAGATTATACAACTGGCATGCTGTTAATAATTCCGCGGGTCTTTGCCCAGAAGGTTGGCACGTGGCAACACAAGGCGAATGGCAGGCGTTGATGGCCTACGCCAATACCTTCGGAAATGGTACGGGAGGCGCCCTGAAGTCCACTGAATTGTGGGCCAATGAAAATATCGGAGCTACCAACGAGACCGGATTCAGCGCACTACCATCAGGAATCAGAAACGCTGATGGTACTTTTGAAGGGATTCTCCATCATACGTCATTCTGGTCTTCAACTCCAGATGTGGGTGCAACCTCATTCTCCTATGGAATTTGGGAGAATGGAGACTTTACCATAGAAGCTTCGCAGGATAGAAGTAGAGGGCAAGCATGTCGTTGCGTTAAAGATTGAATATTCCATTGAAAAAATGCGAAGGCTACAGTCTTACGTCTTGGAACGGGGCATAATCGGCTAACTTTTCACTTAACAGATCATCCCATAGTTCGGAGAAGTGAATTTACTTCCTCAAAGAAGTTCGACATTCCTCCCTCCTGCCCTACTAGACAGGAAACTTCCCGGTAATACGAGGGGTTTCCTGTCTCTTTTTTTTAAGGACGGATCGGACCTACACGTTCCAGCACCAACACAAGTGTAGCAACCGTATAACATGTGTTCAACCCTCAGGAGAAATGCTGCAGACCGCAGTCTTTCGTGAACATCCCTCAACCAACCGCACCCACCCATAAAATCTACCTCAAACGGGTAGCATCGAAACGAAAAATCTCTGATTTTTGGCTTCTGAAATTCACAGCCATGAAAAAATCATTTCAGATAAAGACCACCTTTCCAGTAGAGCCATACGTAGTGTACCACGCATGGCTCGATAGCGAAGAACATGGCAACATGACGGGTGGAGAAGCCCAGTGCAGTGACATTGTGGGTGGCCGCTTCAGTACGTGGGACGGTTACATCACGGGAAC
>JBFHEW010000175.1:0-5832 GCA_041583955.1 Bacteroidia bacterium
GGCCGGTTCGCCTGTTCAGGAGGTGAATGATCCGGAATTGAGTAATTCCGGAGTCCGTCTGCTGGTCAAACGCGATGATCTCATTCACCAGCATGTCAGCGGCAACAAGTGGCGTAAGCTCAAATACAACCTTTCGCAGGCCGTTCAGGATGGTCATCGTACCATCCTCACCTTCGGAGGAGCGTACAGTAACCATATTGCTGCCTCGTCCTATGCCTGCAAAAAGGCCGGCATGGAAAGTATCGGTATCATTCGCGGAGAAGACGATGCCACCAACCCTACATTGCAGTTTGCGCGGGAGCACGGCATGCACCTGGAATTCGTGACCAGGGAAACATATCGCGTGCTTACCGCAGAAGACGCGTCTGATAACCCATCTCTCCAAGAACGATTCGGACGGTTCTTTCTTGTTCCCGAAGGTGGTGCAAACGGGTTGGGGGTTCGCGGTTGTGCCGAGATTTTGACAGAGGTGGAAGAGCACTTCGATGTGGTGTGTTGTGCTGTTGGCACGGCCACAACCCTGGCAGGCCTGTCCATCGCTCTTAAAGAAGAGCAACGCTTGATCGGTTTCCCGGCATTGAAAGGCGGGGGTTTTCTGATGGACGACTTGGGAAAGCTGATAGCCGCATCCAGACTCCGTGCTCCGTCCGGTGTCCGATGTCAGCTGAACACGGATCATCATTTCGGTGGTTATGCCAAGGTAAGGCCTGAATTGCTCCGATTCATTTCCGGTTTTACAGAACGTACCGGTATCCCGCTCGACCCGATCTACACCGGAAAAATGATGTTCGGAGTCTACAATCTTATTGTGAAGGGTTTCTTTGAGAAAGGCACTACCGTTCTTGCCATTCATTCAGGGGGTCTGCAAGGTTGGGACGGCATGAGGCATCGTGGACTTGTCTGATCAACATATCCGTGTTTAAAACATCAATTACGTTTAAACGTTCTTCGTATCAGGCCGTCTAATTTTGACTCATGCGTAGTTTTCTCTCGTATTTACTCATCTCGCTGCATCTGGTGGCATTTGCGCAAAGCAGTAATCGGACCTCACCGTTCGAAAAATTGACGCGTTCCCAGTACATTGAGCGCTATGCGCCTTATGCCGTCAAGGAAATGCTCCTAAGCGGGGTGCCTGCCAGCATCACGCTTGCCCAGGGTATACTTGAAAGTGGTGATGGCAACAGCACATTGGCCCAAAGGGCAAACAATCACTTCGGTATCAAGTGCCATGGCGTGTGGGAGGGGAAGAAGTTTCACATGGACGATGACTCGAAAGGAGAGTGTTTCAGGGTGTACGAAAGCGTTTTTGAAAGTTACCGCGACCACTCTGAATTCTTAAGCGGTCGGGAGCGGTATGCCAAGCTTTTTGAATTGCGAAGGACCGATTACAAAGGTTGGGCACATGGATTGAAAGACGCAGGATACGCCACCAATCCGAAGTATCCGGCACTGCTCATCAAGATCATAGAAGAGAACGAATTGGATAAATACGATAGGATGACATCTCCACCAGCTGGAGGTGAGCAGCCGGTAGATCGTGGAGCCAAGGACGACAAGCACAATTCAGAAAAACCGAAAGAAGCCATTGTATCCACCTCGCAACGGCAGATGTATCTGCGAAACGAGATACGCTACGTGCGGGCCGAGGAAGGTGACACCTACGAAAAACTGGAGCGCCTACTTCAGGTGCGAAAATGGCAGATTCTGAAATACAACGACAAGCCGAGTAGCGCTCCGATCGTTGCTGGTGAATTGATCTACCTCCAGCCAAAACGAAATCGCAACAGGAAGCACGACTATCATTTCGTAGCAAGTGGAGAATCGTTGCGCTGGATTTCTCAGGAATACGGTATTCAGTTGAAACAGCTGTATAAGCACAACGAACTCAGTCCAGGCGAAGAGCCTATTGTGGGTCAGAAGATCTGGCTGCGCAAAAAGAAGCGCAACGAGTTTTAAACGCCCGTGTAGTTGAATGGCGTAACGGCACGCATCTCCTGCTTCACCGTTTCATCCACATTTAAAGAATCGATGAATTGCAGCATGGCCTTTTCATCCAATTTCGCATTGGTGCGACTGAAAGCCTTCAAAGCCTCGTAAGGCTTCGGATATCCTTCCCTTCTGAGAATGGTCTGTATGGCCTCTGCAACAACCACCCAGTTGTTTTCAAGCTCTTTGCGGATATTCTCTTCGTTTATCAGAAGTTTATCCAATCCGCGAAGGGTGGAGCGGAAAGCGATCAGCGTGTAGCCTAGCGGCACACCGATGTTCCGTAATACGGTGCTGTCTGTAAGGTCTCTCTGTAGTCGTGATACTGGAAGCTTCTCGGCCAAGTGTCCGAAGAGTGCATTGGCCAGGCCAATGTTGCCTTCCGAGTTTTCGAAATCGATCGGGTTCACTTTATGCGGCATGGCCGATGACCCTACCTCGCCCGCCTTTATCCGCTGTTTGAAAAGGTCGTTGGAAACATAGGTCCAAACATCACGGTCAAGATCCAAGATGATGGTGTTTATTCTTCGTAGGGCATCGCACCAAGCGGCAATGTTATCGTAGTGCTCTATTTGCGTGGTGGTCTGCGAACGGCTCAATCCGAGGCGCTTATTCACAAAATCATTTCCGAAGGCAACCCAATCAACAGTAGGATACGCGACCAGATGTGCGTTGAAGTTTCCAGTTGCCCCTCCGAATTTAGCGGAGAATGGAACAGCCAGAAGTTGTTTCTTCTGCGCCTCCAGTCGTTCAACGAACACATACATTTCCTTACCCATTCGGGTAGGAGATGCTGGCTGACCGTGGGTTCTGGCCAACAACGGTATGTCTTTCCATTCGGTGGCAAGCGATCGGAGCTTCTCAATGACCTCATCCAAGAGTGGAACATACACCTGCTCCGTGGCCTCTTTCATCATTAAGGGAGTAGCCGTATTGTTGATGTCCTGACTTGTAAGTCCGAAATGCACGAACTCTGTTTGCTCGCCAATACCCAGGGCTTCCATTTTCTCCTTGATGAGATATTCCACGGCCTTCACATCGTGATTGGTGGTCTTCTCAATATCCTTCACCCGGTGGGTGTCGCTTTCGGAGATGTCCGAATAGATCTTCCGCAACGTTGGGAAAAGAGCATGGTCGAATCCTTTGAGTTGCGGCAATGGCAGTTCACACAGCTGAATGAAATATTCGATCTCCACCCGCACACGGTAGCGTATCAGCGCTGCTTCAGAGAAGTATTGGGAGAGCGATTCGGTGTGTCTTCGGTAACGCCCATCTATTGGCGAAACGGCCGAGAGAACATTGAGTTCCATGTGTTGTCGGTTAAGGCGCGAAATTAGCGATTTTTGAACCGCAATATTGGAGAAAGTGGCAGACAGAATCAAGGTATCGGCAGTTTCATACGCCAATTCCTACCCGTTCATTCATGGGTTACGGAATCACGCGATCATCGATGATCTTGACCTGCAGTTGGACACCCCTGCTGATTGTGCCAGGAAACTGATCGCTGGAGAAGTCGATCTGGGTCTGGTTCCGGTGGCCATCATTCCGCAAATGAAAGAGTCATACATCATTTCTGATTGCTGTATCGGTTCTGATGGTGCTGTGGAGACGGTCTGTCTGTTCAGCGAGGTAGCGTTAGAAGATATAGAAGAGGTGATTCTGGATTATCAATCGCGCACATCTGTCCAATTGGTTCAACTATTGGCAGAAAAGCATTGGAAGATCACACCCAAATGGCGACAGGCAGATGCCAACTTCATCAGTAGGATCGAAGGAAAAACAGCTGGAGTGGTCATTGGCGACCGTGCTTTTCCGTTGCGCAGCAGATTTACGGTTGTCAAAGACCTTTCGGAGGAGTGGAAAAACCTGACTGGACTGCCATTCGTTTTTGCCTGTTGGGTAAGCAACCGTCCGTTAAGCCCCGAGTTTGTTTTGCGGTTTCAAGAAGCGTTGAATCTCGGTCTGCAGAACAGGACAGATGCTATATATGCCATGGCCACATCCGATTTTGAAACCTTGGTACGGTATGTGAATGAGGTTATCAGTTATAAACTCGATGATAAAAAGCTGCAGGCGCTGAAACTTTTTCACGACTGGTTGAGTAATTCATCATAGGGTGTTGAAATTCGATTTTCACTTGCCACTTCAACGCCTTGCTAATTGTTAATTTTAGACGCTAACCGCATCATATATGAGACCGATCATCTTTATTCTGGCAGCCTTTCTCTGCTTTCAAACCGTATACTTTTCTGCTTCGGCCCAGTTACTTGGGGGGCCAGATAAGATAAAGATGCTTCAGGCAAAGTCCAGCATGACGGATGGCGATTACAACGGGGCGCTGCGCATTTACCGGGCACTTTATACCGATCACGGAACAGATGCCATGCTCAATTGGAGAATGGCAGAATGCTACATAGCCCTCGATCAGGGTGCGGATGCGTTGGCCTACCTGCAGAAAGCGCGGGAAACAGATCCGGGAATTGATAAGGACCTTGAGTACAACACAGGTCTGGCTTACCGCATGCTTGCCGATCAGGAAAAGGCCATTGTGCATTTGAACGCCTATCTGGCCAACGACAAGCTCGTAAAAGCAGATAAGGAAAAGGCTGAGGAGCTGAAGGCCAAATGCGAAGCAACCATTCAAATGATGGCCAACCCTGTTGATGTGACGATCACTTCGGCCGGAGAAGGCATCAACACGGAAGAGAACCACGAGTACCACCCTTCTGTTACGGCAGATGGAAAGATCATGGTGTTCACCTCCAGAAGAAAAGACACCGAAGGCGGTAAGCGGTATGAAGGTGACAATGACTGGTTTGAAGATGTATATATCTCCTACTGGAGCGATAGCCTCAACGGCTGGGCGCCTGCAGTTCCGATTCCGGGAGCAATAAACACAGACGGTCATGACGCCAACCTGAGCATTTCGCCTGATGGCCGCCAGCTGTTCACTTTCAGAAACCAGAATGCTGGAGACATTTTCGTGTCCAAGACCAGAATGAACAAGAATGCAAGCGATGCCATTGCAGATGGTTCGCCAGATGCGGCACGTCTCATCAGCCTAAACCGTTGGTCCAAAGCGTATTCACTGGGTAAGAACGTGAACAGCGGCTACTTTGATAGCAACGCATCGGTCACTGCAGATGGTAGCACCATTTATTTCGTTTCGGAACGCCCCCGAGGTAAAGGCAACGGAGACATTTGGATGTCAAAATCCATTTCAGCCACCAAGTGGCAGCCGGCTGTGAATCTGGAGGCGTTGAACACGATTGAAGATGAAAAGGGTGTTTTTGTGGCTGCAGATGGTAAAACAGTGTTTTTCAGTAGCCGTGGTCACAAGAACATGGGCGGATACGACATTTTCAGATCTGTGCGACAGGACGATGGTTCGTGGAGCGAGCCTATGAACTTGGGATATCCTATCAATACGCCTGGAGACGAGGTGGATTTCACCTTGACCGCAGACGGAAAGACAGCCTACTACAGCACCAAGGGTTCAGCCAATGGCAAGTTCGATATCATGAAGATCGATCTGAGCAATTACAACCTGCTCGACCCCGTGAACGCAGACGAATAATTACTTCGCTTTGGTGTTGTAATTCGTCTCGTCAGACAGTTTTTCAAGCTCTTTTCCGGCCAGCAGTCCGTCCAGGAATTTCTCGAAATCGCTAAGGTTCTCAGGAGGGTTGCGCATGTCAACCACTTTCTTCCGTTTTCCGTTCAGATAAGCTTCAGTGATCACCGAAGGAAAATCGGAAATAGGTGTAGGGTAAAGACTATCCAACCCGAAATAGTTGTACGCCACAATGTTCTTCTCGATCTGTTGCACTTCCTCTGCAGACAGTA
>JBFHEW010000176.1:0-5827 GCA_041583955.1 Bacteroidia bacterium
GAATCTACCATTCTGGAACGCGACTTCGTATACGAGACGGATTTACGCGATGCCAATCTTGACGGTTTGAAAAAGTACTCACAGTTGGCTTTCACGCTGCCCATCAATGCTGGTATCCGATTCCAAGTTTCCAAAAATGTTGGAATCAATGCTGCCTTTACCTATGCGCTTCATTTTACCGACATGATCGATAATGTCAGTTCTGAAAGTGTCGGTAGCCGGAAAGGCGAAAAAGGCTTTGACAATCAGCTTTACGGGTCCATTGGCCTGAGTGTTTTCCTTGGTCGAACCAAACACACTTCAAAACCAAAGCGGTTTGATGATCAGCTGGCTCAGAATCCAAAGCCAGAGTCGAAAGAGATCGCAGAAGATTCGAACAAGACAACTGAGAAGTCTGCAGAAGCAGAATCCATAACCACGGCATCTGAAAATGATGAAGTTGAACAACCTGTGGAGCAATCGGTAGAGCAACAACCGTTGTTTGCGCAAGAATCTGCTTCCGACAAGAAACAGGCGCAGCTTTTGGCACAGAAACAGGAAGTCTACCTTCTTAAATCAGAGACAGACAGGCAGTTGGATGAAATTGGGCGCACCCAGACAGAGGTCTCGAAAAGCAAGAGATTGAAGAAATCTCAGGTTGCAATCGTGAAAGACCAACTAAAATCTGCATATGCTCATTTGGCAGAGGTTCAATCGTTCGTGGCCCAGAGCAACGGAAATGTCAATACCGAACCATCTGCTCAGAAAACATCTTCGCTTGATGATACGCGACTCGCTACAAAAGAAGGTTCACAGAAAGCATTGAAGGATGTGACAGAAAAACTGAATGGCTCTAAGGCAGCGCTCCGCCAAATTGATGGAGAACTATCGGCCGAAGAGACGAAATTCAACACATTGAACGTGCTTAAAGCCAAGGTACGGCTTATGGAAAAAATGCAGACCAGAAGTGATGTGAAGCTATCCATGAGCGAAGAAGAGCGTATCCGTTCCATGAACGCTGTTCTGGAAGAACTTCGTTTGGTTCAGGAAGATACTTCGCTAAGTGGGCTAGTGGATAATTCTGAGATCGAAGAACTGGCCGCACGTGTTGAAAAAACCAAACTTGCCATTGTTGAGCCGAAACCTGAAGAGGCGCTTGCAGACGCGAAATCACAGAATGAAACCAGCGGTACATCCAAAAACATCGGTGCTGAATCTGCGAATCAACAATCGGACAAGAAGGTGACAAGCGGACAAACAAACAGAGCAGAAGCAACAAGATCCACCACTACTCCATCAACGGAAAAGGCATCTACACGAACCGAAAGAGGACCCGAGAAGAAAAGCACCCGTACTGTAGAAGAGATCAGGAATACCCCTCCGAAACTCTCAACAGGATTCCATTGGGCAGACGTGAACAAGAACGGAATGATATCACCTGATGAAGTGCTTTATTTTATTGATACGCTGTTTGAAGGTGAAGGAGAAAAGACTGTTGAGGACATCCAGAACCTCATCGATTATTATTTTGACCAAGAATGATTCTTTGGCTACTTTTAGCTGCAGATCGTATTCAATCTTCGATGAATAAAGCATTACTGAGCATTTTTCTTCTGCTTTCCTGTGTTTCTGTGTCAGTGGCACAGACAGTCAACGATTCATATTACATTGACAATCGGGGAAGAGACGCGTTACTGGCACCCAGGATCGGAATAGGTGGCGGAGTGTTCACCTTTTTCGGAGATGTGAACGATAACAACTATCAACACATTTTCACGAGTACCTACGGAGTAGAACTTTCAGCCAGTGCCAACCTATCGAGGTACTTTGACCTCGATCTCACGGCTATCTACGGAAACATTACCGTAAACGAACGCTCCACAGAAAGAAACCTCAACTTCCGTTCTGAAATGTTCATTGGAGGAGTTGGTGTCAGCTATAACTTCAATCACTTGTACAAACGACCGGGCATCATTCAGCCGTTCATCGGATTCGGTGTGTCTTTCATCAATTTTGACAGCAAGACCGATAAGTACGATGCCAATGGCAACGAATACATCTACGATGAACAAGGTTCAATTGTCAACCTGGCTGGAGAAAGCCTGCAACGCGACTACGTGTACGAAACCGACCTGCGCGATCAGAACCTGGATGGTCTTGGCAAATACGACCAGTTCACGTTTTCACTACCTGTTTCGGCCGGTATCGATTTTAAAATGGGGCGAAGACTGAGCGCAAAGATCGGGGCAAGCTTCCATTACACATTCACCGACCTTATTGATGATATTTCAGAAAAAGGAGAAGGTGTTCGGAAAGGCAACAAGCGCAACGATATGTTCCTCTTCACATCGGCCTCTGTGAGCTACAGTATTGGTGTTGGTAAAACGTATTCTAAAAGCGCTAAGACCAAGTACTACGAAGACGTGGATTTCTATGCCATGTATGTGGCTGACTCTGATGAGGACGGAGTAAGCGACTTTGAGGACAAATGTGCCAACACCCCAGCAGGTGTGAAAGTTGATGAATCAGGCTGTCCTCTGGACACCGATCAGGATGTGATACAGGATTATCGGGATGACGAAGCCAATACACCTCAAGGCAATATTGTCAATCTGCGTGGCGTAACGCTAACAGATGAGATGATTGAGAACGCTTACGATTCTGTTGCGCTTGACCGCGCCATCATGAACGCTGTGTACCCAAGCGGAATCCTCTCCCGAAAAGCAGCGCTTACTGCCGAAGATTCAACCAAACTGGCCATCATGATGATGGATATTCAGAATCAGGTTGAAAAGGAAGGAGAGTTCGATAAATTGTTCAACGAGATCAGCACGGAGGTTTTCAGCAAGTCGCCTGCGCAGGCCGGGTCTGTTGAGGATGTCTATCAGAGCGTTGATAAGGTCTACAAGAAAATGGTTGAAGAGAAAAGCCTCGCTCCTACCCAACCGCTGGTCATCACAAAAGGAGAAAAGATCTCAACCACCATTCCTCCACAGTTCTCAGATGCCGATTATAACACGGATGGCATCATCACTGCTGATGAGGTAATGCGTGTCATTGAAGACGTTTTGGAAGGCGTTTCTCCGCTCAGCATATCGCAACTCTATAACCTCATTGATTTTTACAATGAATACATGGAAGGTGCCAAGGTGATTGATTTCGGAGGAACGCGAGCTGTTTATATTGATGGGACGTTGAACATACTTGAGAACTATAAGAGCAATGGCCTGAGTAATACACAACGTTTTCTGGCCAAGAAGTTCAGCGCGGTTGATTTCAATAATGATGGTGAACTCACCCCGGATGAGGTTAACCGCATGATAAGCCTGTTCGACCAAGGAAAAGCACCGTATACAAAAGCGATGATGAATGAACTCATTGACCTGTTCTTCGAGGATTAATTTGAGCTTGTTAACTTCGCACACATAAACCAAGACCCAATGAAGTATTCAATACTCGTTTTCATACTATCCTTTTTCGGTTTTTCAGCTGCTGCGCAGGACAATGCGCCTGTAGAGGAAAAGAAACAGATCAAAAAGGAAAAAGCCGAAGAGATCAAAGTAAGTGAGAAGAAGATCGAGGCAAAATCAAAGCCACCTAAGGAGAAAGTACCGTATCATTTCATGGCCAATGTGCATGGAGGAATCGGGCTGATGAATTACTTCGGAGACATCAGAGATAACACAGGAACAACCGTTCACCGTGTAGGAAGTCACCCGGGTTACAACTTCGGTATAGGAGGAAACGTGACCAACTATCTTGACGTTAATGTGAACGTGCTGCTTGGAAAACTCACTTGGAATCAGAACCCTTCTGAGCATGTTACTCCACTCAACTTCGAAGCAAAGGTCTTTACAGTTGGAGCAGAACTGGTTTATAACTTCAAGAATCTGATACGCAATCCGATCGGCATCACGCCTTTCGTTTCAATCGGGGTCAGCTATTCGGATTACGATGTGTATTCTGACCTTCAGACCACGGATGGAAACGGAAACACCTGGAATTACAACTATTGGGACGGTGTAGAAAACAGAGGATTGATCTACAACCTTCCTCAAAGTACGGCAAACCCTGATGACGTTCAGACCCTGAGCCGCGACTTCGAGTATGAAACACGACTGAACGAATTTCCGATCACTGCGGTCACTATACCGGTTGGTGCCGGTTTTGACTTCAATGCTTCAAGAAAATTCGCGATTCGATTGGGATCTTACTACTATTTCACCTCCAACGATATGATCGATAACGTCTCAGGTGGTGATAAAGGATTCTTTTCAAACGATGGATTTCTTTACACTTCGCTTTCCGTCATTTTCAAATTCGATCCATTCAAGAAAAAGGCACCGAAGATTGACGAGGCCGGTTCGGACTATGCCGACCTAGGAATGATCGTTGATGAGGACAGTGATGGTGATGGGGTTTCTGATCTTAATGACCGATGTGCGGGAACGCCTAAAGGATTGGTTGTCGATGAGAATGGCTGTCCTGCTGACGAAGACCGCGATGGAATACCTGATTATAGAGATAAGCAGTTGAAAACACCTGTAGGCAGTGTTGTAGACCCTTACGGAGTAGCTGTTAGCTACCAGGACATTTACAAGAAGTACGGTTCTGATACGACTTCGCTTACCAGAAGTAAAGTGAATCAGAGCTGGTTGTTCAGTCAAAAGAATGCTGACCCAAGCTACACTGTTCACGTTGGAACTTACACCAACTACGATATTCCTACCCAGATAAAAATGCGTTTGGCCAAAATGGAAGGTCTGGTGGAAACCAAAGTGAACGACTCCATTTCTGTTTTCACTCTTGGTAAGTTTGACAACTTTGAAGCTGCAGAACAAAAGCAGAATGAACTGATCAAGAGTGGCATCGATGAAGCATTCGGTGTGAATGAAGGAGCCATTCCTGATGTGGGTGTTGATCTGGGTGTGATCGGTTTCAAAGCTGGACAACAGAAACAACGCGAAGGTATTTCGTTGGATGTGCCAGATGTAGACGTGCTGACCTATGGTGTAGAACTTAGAGAATACCGACTCCGAATTGAGATTGATAAACTATCTAAACTGATTGCACAACATGGTGTGGAAATGAAATCGACCGAAGGTGGAATGAAAATATACACCATCGGTTCATTCAAAACCTATGCAGAAGCACAGCAATTGCTTAGCAAGGTAGTATCGCTTGGTGTTAAGAATCCCGAGATCACAGCGAAGTTCAATAATCAAGTAATTGATATTGAAACCGCCCGAGAGAGGGAAGCAGCCATGCAGCCGGCAACCACGGAATAAGATACTTTCTGCAATATTTCATTGATAAAAGGAGGGCTTTGCGGCCCTCCTTTCATTTACAATCAAGCGTACACTAGGCAACCGAGACCGGAATTCACTTGCGGATGGAGTGACTCACATTGCTGAAAACATCAACATGAATCGTAGTTTTAAAGCATGAAAATCAGCTACATCACCTACTCCATTCCGATTTTCTTCCTTCTGATCGGAATAGAGCTCTTGGTAGGTTATCTGAAAAAGGAGAAGTTGTATCGTTTTAACGATGCACTGACGAATATTAACCTGGGAATAGGCTCGCAGGTGGTGGGAATTATGACGAAAGGGCTGCTGTTCCTGGCGTATCTCTACCTCTACGAAAACCGTGTTTACACTTTTGAGAATACGTGGTGGAGTTGGGTGCTTCTGTTCATAGGGGTTGATTTCTTCTATTATTGGTTCCATAGGGCAAGCCACGAGGTGAATGCGCTATGGGCGGCCCATATCGTGCATCACCAGAGCGAAGATTACAATCTTTCGGTTGCTTTGCGCCAATCGTGGTTTCAGGGATGGTTTTCGTGGGC
>JBFHEW010000177.1:0-5817 GCA_041583955.1 Bacteroidia bacterium
AGCAAGGGCCGAAAGCGAATGGCCGTCTGCCGTGCCCACGCGGTTCAGAGCCTCGTCCGTCAATCCATTGAAGAGGAGCATGGTGGCATTCCGTACTGTGAATAGCTCATCCATCAGTTCTTCCATCAGGCGGAGGTCGGCCTCTGAGTTGGTAGCATACAAGTTCTCGTTGTAACCGGGCAGGGCGGTGGTATCGCCCCGCGCAATGGCCAATGCCCTGTAAGAGAAGATGCGCTCGGTATCAATAATGTGCTGAAGTAGTTCCTTGATGCTCCATTTACCTTCGGCATAACGGAAATTGCCTTGTTCTTCGGTTATGTCGAGCCAGAACGCATGACCGTCTTCTGTGACTTGCTTCAAGGCCTTCATCAGATCTTTCTCCTTCACAGTATCGATGTAGCGACTGAAATAGGAATGATATGTGCTCGGGTCTGGTTTCATGGCGTTAAGATGAAACCCCGAAATTACGTTAGTCTAGAGATGATCGTGTTGGAATACGTGAGGAGGCATCGGTAAATAGCAACCGACCACTAACCTCGCATAGGTCACCTCAGTCGGCACATTCGCTCAAATTGGTCCGAGTGTACTCATTGGGGTCGTATACCCGACTCTTAAGCGAAGCGAGGACCCTAACGTTTCCTGCTGGTGCAGAAGACGCACCGTAGGTCCATCTTACCTCGTAACTGGTTCCCTGAGGTGTGTCTTTGTCCTGAGCTTCAATAGTGAAGTAGGCCCAGCCGTAGTGCGTGTACGCTCCATTCGGGCCGTTCACAATGGTTTTTCTTTCTCTAACCTCAGAAGAAGGAAAATATCCCAAGGGAGTTTCGAAGCTGGGTACAATAGGTGGCACTTCCTGTGTAGCGGCACGGGCGCTATCCACCCATTCGAAATAAATGACCATTTCGGCATGGCAAGCGGCATCAGCCGTGAAGTCTCCGTCATGGGCATAGTTGCTAATGCTACCAGTTGGGGAAGAAGGGGAGACGATGGATCCTCCTTCTATGGTTGTCTGCACTTCGCAATCGCAGGCCGCTCTTTCGTCCTTATCGCAACCCTCACAACCCGAAATGAACAATGCCAGTGCGGCAAAACCTAAAATGTAATCTGATTTTCTCATGAACTGATGATTTACTGGCAAGATGCCGTACTTTTCACCTTGGATCCATGACAGAGGTCAGCCTTATACCTGATATCCATGCTCGCACAAACACCCGAACCACCTTATTTCACGGTCATCTTCACGTCTCAGCGAACAAAAGTTGATGAGGGCTACACGGAAATGAATGAATCACTTTGGGCGGATGCTCAGAAATTGGAAGGATTTATTGGGGAAGAGTCACTTCGTAATGAAGATGGATTTGGAGTGACGGTCCTTTACTTCAAGGACTTAGAAACCATTCGGGAATGGTCTGAATATCAAAAACACATGCGCGCCAAGGAGTTAGGAAAAGAGAAGTGGTACGTGGATTACCGCGTTCGGATCGCAAAAGTGGAACGCGAATACGGAATGGGATGATGAGAGCGGGTCTGTTGGTACTACTGGCTGTGCTGTTTGCTGAAGCAGCGCACGCACAAAAGGTTTTCATTGTCGACTACGAAAGCCGCGCAGATGTGAAAGTATTCGTGGTTGACTACGAAAGCCGTGCTGATCTCCTTGTTTTTAAAGAGGATTATGAGAGCCGTGCCACCGGCAATGAGGGGCATTGGTTCTTCGTGGAATACGAAAGCCGAGCTGATAAGAAAATATACTTCGTTGACTATGAGAGTAGGGCAGATGTGAAGATCTACTTCGTTGAGTACGCCAGTAGGGCAGGCTGGAAGAGCAAGGAGAAGATGCACTACTTCTTTTAGGTACATCGCTTCTTCCCGTTATTTTTGAGCGTGCTCAACAGACTACGGCAACCCTTTCCGGATAAAGACGGCTTAAAGAAAAGTATGGTCACCATCTTTTGGGTGGGCATTTTTGTGTCGTTGTTCCTTTTCCTCATTCGTCCATTCAGTATTGAAGGCGAATGGGCGGATCTTGCCATCGCGTCTGCGGGGTTTGGAGCGGTGACTGTTGTGTTCGGCTGGATTTTCGAGTTTTCAACCCGTTACATTTTCAGGTTAAGAATGGATGGCCCGAGCTGGACGCTCGGAAAATGGATGTTGACTTCTGTTCTTCTGATCGTGTGGATCGCATTCGGGAATTATCTCTTCGTGAACTGGCTTATGGATTGGCGCGCAATGGGCTACTTCAGTTTTTTTAGAATGGTGGGATATACTTCGCTGATAGGGATTTTTCCTGTAGCGTTGTCGGGCATTCTGATTCAGCTTCGCGAAACGCAGAAAAACGAAAAGAGTGCATCCGACATTTCGGAGCATTTGCGTGCAGTCAGGGAGGGGTCCAAGGACAGAGTCGTGGTGTTGGAATCCGAAAACGGACAGCAGCTGGAACTACAGATATCGGATATCCTATACGTGGAAGCGATGCAGAATTACGTAACTGTTTGGTACTTGAACAACGGGGATCTGGTAAAAGAGATAATACGTTCAACGCTGACAGCTACAGAACGGCAATTTCGGAGTACGCCCATTATTCGGTGCCATCGTTCGTATCTGGTAAACGTAGACCGTATAGAACAAGTTGGTGGAAACGCTCAAGGATTGCGTCTGCAGTTAGTCGGTGCCAGTGATTTTGAAGTGCCTGTTTCCAGGTCCTTTATACCTAAGGTCAGAGCGGTCTTAGGTTGAATCCCATCCTGATGGATTGACAACCGTCCCAATGGTTTGACAACCGTCACTACCCATTGATATTCGTCCCTTTTGTTCGGAAAATTGAAAGGCTCGAACTTAGTTTTGGTCTCAGCTAAAACGAAAACGTCATGGAGTCAATCGTCAAAACACTTCTCTTCCTACATGTAGCTTCCGGCTTTATAAGCCTTGCGCTTTTCTGGCTTCCTGTTTTTCTGAAGAAAGGCGGGAAGGGCCACATCCTCACGGGAAAACTCTATGTCTTTTCCATGTGGATGGTAGTGGCTACGGCAGCCTTGCTGAGTATTAAGAATGTCATTATCGGAAAGTATTTCATGGCAGCATTCCTAGGATTCATAGCGCTTATTACCGCCAACCCTCTTTGGTACGGCATGGCTATTCTCAGCCCAAGGTCACAGGAGAACAGACGTTTTCAGCTCACCCATACCATTTTGGACGGGATGATGTCAATCGTTGGTCTTCTATTCGTTGGATGGGGAATTTATTTGGAGGGAAAGGGTAACGCAGTCCTTCTGCTGATTTTCGGGATTCTTGGTTGCACTGTCCTCCCTTCGTTTTTCAAGAAGGTGATAGCGCCATACCAGAAACAGGACAGAATAAAAGGACATGCGGTGGGGTTACTTACCAGTGGCATCGCTGCTTACAGCGCGTTCTTTGTCTTCGGAGGATACACCTGGCTTAAGGATTTCCTTCCCGGAATGTGGCAAGTGGTGCCTTGGGTTGTTCCCGGGATCGTTGGTGCCTTTGGAATCACGTTTGCGGTGAAATATTACCGAGGGAAAGGATTGATAGGTGCAAAGGATTAATTCAACTCTGAAAGGTGTATGATTCCTGAATGGTGGAGATGCTCGCTGCTCGTGTTGGCTCCGAGTAGTACAATACTGAACTCTTCCGTACGGCCTACATTGAAAATGCCGTTGCAATTGAGAAGGTCGTAGCGGGCCACCAGCCTCTGTTGCTTCTGCAGGTGGTTCCAAAGCCGTCTATTGATAGGATCCGAAACAGTGGAAGCTTTCAGTACCAGTCCTACAGTCCCGCGTTCGGAGCAATGATCGTTGCACAGTTCTGTGAATAGCAGATTGGTCTGTAGGCCGCCCATCGTAGAGTGGGCAAATCGGTCATCGTTGTAGATGTCTTCCATTGCCAGATCAATGGCCTCATCGTGGTTCAGCAGCCAGTGCGATAGCTCGGGATGGGATGTCAATAGATCATCCAATTCTTGATCGAATTCATTCTCATCCTCCAATTCGGTCAATCGCGGGCAAAGAAGGTGGAGGTAATGCGGTAGGTCGAAACCTACATTTCCCCACGGAGGGTTGCCTACCACCACATCGCAGACCGGGACGTTCTCCACTCGAACGGCCATCGCTTTGTGGTAATGGAATTCATGACAGAAAGAAAAGGAAGGATAGTCATCATTCGGTGCAATGAGTGGGTTTCCATGAATGAAATGGCTGTCCAGTTCCTTGTACAGGAAAGGGTTCTCTACCATTTCCATTACACGAAGCTTCGCTATCTCCAACGAGAGAGCATCTGCTTCAATGGCGCGGAAATTCAACGCTACATGATTGAGGAACTGCTTCGGAACATGAAGATGACACTCACAATACCGCAATATGGCAAGCAGAAAGCTACCGGTGCCGCAGGAAAAGTCGGCAAAGGTGGATTCCGCTATCAACTCTTTTATCGTTTCCAGTTGCGCTGCGGTATGGATGCCGGTTCCGAAGTTCTCAATACCGGTATTCTGAAAGATGTATCTGCGCAATGTGTGCTCCACAATCGTATCTGCCAACGAAGAAGGGGTGTAGAACGAGCCAATGGAGTCGGGTTGATCGCTGGCAGCCTCAAGCTTCCCGTCTTTCACTGTGAACTCCAATAACAAGAGCAGTTCATAGAGGTCCGAAAGGTCGATCGGTTCGTGTGGTATCGACTGGAACCATTCATTGAACTGTTCCAGAGCCGCCATCTCTGTTCTTGTCAGATTCCTGAAGTTATTGATTAGAACAGAGCCTTCAAGTAGTTTGCTTTCAACGGTTTTAAATATTGATTCTATGTCTTTTGAATTGCTCTTGAGCATATTCAGTTGGGAGTGTGCAACCAAGGTGAGTACAGACGAAACGAGCCTGTGAATGGTGCTGAAATAGATTTTGGGATTGCAGATGGCGTCTTCCTTGATCCGTGTCTGAGCAGCAAGAGCTGTGAGAATGATTTCGGACGTTCTGGTGTAAATGGTGTTCAGCAATGTCATGGACCGCGAAGAACGGAATAGTCCTTCATAACCGCATCACGGCCTACCTGAATCGGTCCGATCAGTGAATGTAGTTGCCTGCTCTCAGTATGCCGACCACACCTACCAATATCCAGAAGCCATTGAGCAACGAATAGGCAGCATCCTTCTTCAGAATGGCACACCAGGTGAGTAAAATGGCATCCAAGGTATTGAGGAGCCACACGTACAGAAATGGACTGTCGGCACCCATCCAGCTTACCACGCTGAAGCTGGAAATGCGCATGATCACACCTGTCATTTCCAGTTCTTTCAGGTACTTCAGTATAAATAGGTTGATGGGGCGCATGGTGCTGATTTCAGATGGCGAATTTCAGGAGGAAATCGATCGTGCTGACGTGTTAAGCGAATTTTAATCTCAGTCGACCGACCCTCGCAACGCGCATCATTGTTGCTTCAAATTCAGCGAATTGAAACAGTTCGCAGCGGGAATTGTGATCGATTTTCAACAAATGACATTTTCCGTGCGTTAGCAGTTGCACGTTTCATTTAGATTAGCCGTCAACAAACCCTGTACGTGCGTATGAGCAAACCATTTATCCTAGTGATCGGGCTATTGATGGGAACTTCGGTTCTTGCCCAAAAAGACAACATCCTCAGAAACCCTACAGAAATACCCGTCACCTTTTTGGGAGAAACAGTTCCGTTGCGCGATTATATGGAGGATCCGAATGCCGAGAACGAGATCACCAAAACGTTGAAGGAGGGCTATCATCCTAAAACAGACTGGGTGCTGAACGAGGCGGTCAATCCATTGGCCAAACCGAATGGTAACG
>JBFHEW010000178.1:0-5814 GCA_041583955.1 Bacteroidia bacterium
CGCGTTGGAGTTATTGAGATCGGAGCCGATCTTGATGGCGCCATCCACGTGCAGTACCTCCAACGGAGCGTTCGTAGATCCGACACGCATTCCCTGTTGGGCGAATGCCTGATTTGTGAACGTTAGGAAAAACACGGCAACAACGGCCGGAAAAACGGAAAGTAAACCTTTTCTCATATTTCTTTTTTGTATTAGGAGTATCAAAATTAGTACTAAAAACACGTATACATGATGTCCCGAAAAGACATTTTCTGAGGTTTTGGCCGTGAGGAGTTAGGGGTTAGAAACTAGGAGTTAGGAGTTAGGAATTAGGAGAAAAAGGAAAAATGTAGCTCATACAGAGACAGAGAGAGATAAGGAGACTGCTCACCGCTCTAACCTCACAGCTCACAAACCAACTCACCTCCCTGGCCCCCTCTCTTGCTAGAGCGGGGGTGACCGGGTCTGCATGGGTCTGTTGGACCGGAAGAAAAAGTGACCCAAAATGTACGGCTCGATAACTGGATTGCCTATCCGTGGGGTCAACCGCATACGCTACATGGACACCCCTCTCTTCCTAAGAGAGGGGCCGTGGGTGAGAGAGAGGGGCCGGGGGTGAGTTCCAACGACCATCATCTCACCATCCTACCAGCTAATCTGCTAATCTGCTAATTTGCTAATCAGCTAGTCATCTCATCATCAAATCATCCCACCACAATAAACGCCACCAACTGCAGTTTCGCGCGCCAAAGATCAAAATCGTATGCATCTGGTTTTGACACACATCAACATCTGTTTTTTTTCAGTGCCTGTCCTTTGTGGTGTCAATGGTCGGTGGACCGGCCAACGAAAAACTAAAAACGAAAACAATGAGAAAATGGAAAGTCGCAGTATTGGCACTGGCTATAAGCGGTGCAACTGCAAATACAGGCATGGCGCAACTCTATGTGGGCGCTAAGGGAACTGGAACCATGAACATGGTTTCGGGTAAGGTTCCATCAGGATCGGAAAAGGAGATGCTTTTCGGGTACGGGTTCGGAGCCTTGGTGAATTATGGTTTCAGCAATACGTTCTCGTTGCAGCCAGAGGTGCTCTACTTACAGAAAGGAGGTAGAACAGCTTCTGAGTCTACCAACGATTTCACACAGCTTACGGCCAATTACATCGAGGTGCCTATTCTGGCAAAGGCGCAGTTCGGTGGCGAGAAGTTCAAAGGATTCGTGGTACTCGGACCCTACGCCAGCTACTGGGTAGGCGGCAAGACCAAGAGCAACATCCTTGGAGACGAATCGAACGAGCGTATCGATTTCGATAACGACCTGGATGATGACGGCTACCGCCAGAACCGACTCGATTTCGGGCTCAATGGTGGCATCGGTATGCAGTACGCCATTGGCAGGGGAAACATCTTTCTGGATGCCCGTTATGGTTTCGGTCTGTCTGACATGAACCGGTACAAGACCGACCCGGAAGACTACAAGAAGCAGTCGAACCGTTCGGCACAGCTTTCGCTCGGGTATGCATTCAGAATAAGTAAAGAAGGTTAAGCACAGCAACAACTGCCGGTCCGCGCATTGCGCCATCAGCCCCTCCGGGGGCTTTTGGTGTTTCTGGGCGCAACACGCGAACAAACCATTAGTTTCGCAATAGATACCCTTACCATGAACACGTATAGAGATAAAGTAGTTGTCATAACGGGCGCAGGCAACGGCATAGGCCGTGCCTTGGCGCAATTGCTGGCAGAGCAAGGCGCCAGATTGGCCCTCAACAGCCGCACCCCCGCCAACCTCAACGAAACGGTCAATCTCCTCGGCCTGGACGAAAGCCGCGTGTTCTCGCGCGCATTCGACATTGCCGATAAGGAGGCCGTGTTCCAATTCGCCACCGATGTGAAGCAGCATTTCGGGGGCGTGGACGTGCTAATCAACAATGCCGGGGTGGCCATTACGGGGCTCACGTTCGAAGAATTGGACATTGCCGATTTCGAGTGGATCTTCTCCATCAATTACATGGGCGTGGTGTATGCTTCCAAGGCGTTCCTTCCGCTGCTACGCGAACGGCAATCGGAAACAGCCTTGGTGAATGTGTCCAGCTTGTTCGGCATGGTGCCCATGGCGCTCAAAACGCCCTACTGCTCCACCAAATATGCCGTGCGCGGACTCACCGATTCGCTGCGCATGGAGCTGCTCGACTCGAACGTGAAGGTGATAGGCGTGTATCCGGGAGGAGTGAAAACAGGCATCACCGCCAAGGCACTGAAGGCCGACAAGGAACCTGAATACACCAGAACGTTTGAGAAACTGTTGGTGATGCCGCCCGAAGAAGCGGCCGAGATCATTGCCCAGGGCATTCTTGACGCCAAAGAGAACATCATTGTAGGGAAGGATGCCAAGAAGGCCATTTTCGCCTACCGCTGGATTCCTTCGCTACTGAACAAGATGGCGCTGAAGACCATGCGCCAGTTCAAAGGCTAAGACCGCTGCTTACTGCGGAAAGGTTTTGCCGGAAAGCATCATGGCGCGCATCCACGCTTCTGGGTCGATGCCAGAGGCCACCTGCTTCTCTTCCAGAAACTCAAGCACCCGCTCGGTGGGCATGTTCCCGGTAAGGTCGTCCTTGGCCATGGGGCAACCGCCCAGGCCTTTCAAAGCCGAATCGAACCTACGGCAGCCACTGTCCCAGGCCGCATCCAGTTTCTCTTTCCAGGTATCGGGCGTGGTGTGCAAATGGGCACCGATCTGTAAATGTGGGAATTCCTTGTTCAAAAGGCCGTACACCGCCTTGATCGATGTCGGGTCGGACGAACCGATGGTGTCTGACGGCATGAACAACCGGATGTCCAATGCGGCCAGTTTCCGTGTCCACTCGGCCACGATCTCCTCGTTCCACACCTCTCCGTACGGATTGCCGAATGCCATGCTCAGATAGATGAGCAGTTCCTTGTCGTGCTTGGCGCAAAGTTCCTTCACGGCCTTCACGCGGTCCAATGCCTCCTCGCGCGAGGCGTTGGTGTTGCGTTTCTGAAAATCGTCTGAGACCGAGAACGGGAAACCGAGAATATCCACACGTTCGTGCAGCACCGCATCCTGTGCGCCCCGCTCGTTGGCAACGATCACCGAAAGTCGGGTATCCGTATCGGCATCAAGTCGGTGCAGCACCTCGGCCGTATCTGCCATCTGCGGTATGGCCTTTGGCGATACGAAACTACCGCAGTCCAACGTATGGAAACCACAGTGCAGCAGCGCATTGATGTACGCTACCTTGGTATCTGTTGCGATGAATCCGTGTATGCCCTGCATGGCATCGCGAGGGCATTCTATCAGTTGTAATTCTTTCAAATTGTGCGAATGAGATAATTAGCGAATATGCAATTGTGCAGCTATGAGAACATTGAAGTTGGCGCTAAGTTCTGTCTTTCTGGCCAATTCACTGATCCGCATATTTGCAAATAGCAGCGTTTATTTCTTTCACCAACGCGGGACCTTCGTAGATGAAACCGGTGTAGACCTGCACCAGACTGGCGCCCGCTTTCAGTTTTTCCATCGCATCTGCGGCAGAATGAATGCCCCCTACCCCGATGATGGGGAACGAGCCGTTGCTCTTTTGATGGAGGTACCTGATCACCTCGGTGCTTCTGTTGCGCACAGGCTTTCCGCTCAATCCTCCTGCCTCTGCAAGCAGTTCCTTGCTGGAGTTCAATCCTTCTCTCGAAATGGTGGTGTTGGTGGCAATGATGCCATCGATCTTCGACTCGGCCACGATGTCCACAATATCATCCAACTGCGTATCGGTAAGGTCGGGAGCTATTTTCAGCAGAATAGGCCGTGGTTGTGGTATTCTGGTGTTCTCTTCCTTCAAGGCGTTCAGAATGCGGAGCAACGGTTCCTTGTCCTGCAACTCGCGCAGTCCGGGTGTGTTGGGAGACGACACGTTCACCACGAAATAGTCCACCAGATCGTGCAGCCCTCTGAAACACGCCAGGTAGTCGTCAATGGCGTTCTCGTTGGGTGTCACCTTGTTCTTACCGATATTCCCACCTATGATGAAGCTGCGGTCGCGGCCCTGTAGGTTCTTGCGTGCCATTTCCAACCCACCGTTGTTGAACCCCATTCTGTTGATGAGTCCCTGATCCTGAGGCAAACGGAACATGCGTGGCTGCGGGTTGCCATCCTGCGGTTTGGGGGTGATGGTGCCCACCTCAATGAAACCGAATCCGAGCGAGCTGAATTCCCTGTAGAACGAAGCCTGCTTATCGAACCCTGCCGCCAACCCTACCGGATTGGGGAAACGCAGTCCGAACAGCTCTTTTTCCAACCGCTTGTCTTCCACCTTATAGATGCGTTCGGTCAGCCATTTTGCGCCCGGCACCTTCATCAACCATTGAAACAGACCTGTTACCAGATGATGGGCCTTTTCCGGTTCAAACAGGAAGAAGAGCGGGCGAAGAACGAGTTTGTACATGCGGCAAAGGTAGCACCACGGCTTTATCGGCAAACTACCGTTTTCATCTATGAACGACTATAACATTCACAACCACCCGAGGGTAAAAGGAACTGAAATCAGGAACCATGAAACAACTCATCATCACCGCCATGCTTATCGCGTCTGTTGCAGCCCAATGCACAGCCCAATCGTCAGAACTCTATGTGTTCAAGAACGAACGCAAGGAACACCTGGACGCAGCCAGAAGGGCCCGTGCAGAGGCCCGCGAAAAGGCTGTGGCAAACGACATTTACATGCGGGTGCGCACCCTCACTTCGCTAAGCTCCGCAAAAATGGAGGTGGATATGAAGAAGTCACACGACACCACCATCCGCGTAACCGACATGAACGGTACGGAGCTGGCCACCCTTTTCAGTGGCGAACTCGGACAGGGCCAACACGAATTCACCTTCGAACCCGAAGGCAACCTCCGTAAACCCTTTGTGTGTCAGGTATTGATAGATGGGAAGACCGAGGCCATGAAGGTGGTCAAGTTCAATTCCTTTTAAGGAATTGAAGAACGATAGACGATTGGCGATTTGCGATTGTGGAGCCATTCGCAGATCGTCAATCGTTAATCGATTTTCGCCAATCCTTTGCGAAGCTCCCCGTTTGTTTCCCTGAAGAACGAAGGGTATCTGTTCTCAATACTTCGTGGGGCGCTTCGTCCCTCTACGAAGCAACTAGCAAGAACGCAGCTCACTTTGCGAACGAGCCATTCGCAAATCGTTAATCGTCAATCGTTTTTCGCCAATCCTTTACGAAGCATCTCCGTATGCGGAATCTCATCTTCCAGGTATTCCTTTCCTGTTGATTTAAACCCGAACTTCTCGTAGAACCTGAGCAGGTAGGTCTGTGCCGAAATACGCACCGGAACGTTTCCGTAGTGTGCCGCAATGCGTTGCAACCCTACTTCCATCAATTGAATGCCGGCACCTGTTCCGCGTGCCTTGTCGGTGGTAAGTATCCTACCCATCGAAACTTCGGGATAACTGACCCCAGCATCCAATATGCGGGCGTATGCCACCAACGCGTCCCCATCAAAACCCATGAGGTGAAAGGCTTGGCGGTCTTTACCATCTGCATCGAGGTAGAGGCATTCCTGCTCCAATACGAACACCTGCTGCCGCACGCACAGGATGGTATATACCTCCTCTGCCGACAGCTCTTTAAATCGTTTCCACTCCCAACGTAAACCCATCATGTTATCCGGAATGCTATCTGTGATACACGTTTACCCACCTGGCCGTTGCTCATGGTGTCTTCCTTGATGCACGCTTGCGCCATGGGTCCATCAAAAACCTCTTTCATGTTCTTGACCACCCCGGCCGGGATGTTCTTGTTCAGAAATCC
>JBFHEW010000179.1:0-5811 GCA_041583955.1 Bacteroidia bacterium
CCATTTGGTGCGGGCTGCCAGTGCAGCATCTATGGCCTGCTGAACGTGTTGTTCTGTTCCTCTGTGAAAATATCCCAACGTGTGCTGGTGGTCGTGTGGTGGCGCCATCCGAACCTTGTCGCCAGTCCGCACCTCTTTGCCTCCGATATACATCGGGGCGTCCAGTTCCATGCCTCGCAATGCGGTCAATGCTTGCTTCACATCTGCCTTCTCTTTGCTGCCTGGAGCATAGCTCAGAACGGGTTCGTTGGTGGCTTTCGGTACGTTAAAGAATGCGTTTGACATGGCTCTGGTATTTTGTTTGAGCCGCGAATTTAAGGAAAGGCAATGAGGGGAGAGGGGTCAGAGGTCACACTCAATTGAGCATGTACGGCACTTCCAAGACAAATTCAGGAATCTCAGATTGAAAAAGCTCACCCAGATCCGTACGCATCAATTCGTAGAATCCGCTCATGCTGCCGATTCCTGATTCGAGATTGCACGCACTTTCATACGAGAACAGTTCGCCAGGTGCTAGCACGGGTTTTTCACCTACCACGCCCTCGCCTTCAACGATCGTTTTGATGCCGTTACTGTCAAAGATGTCCCAATGTCTGCGCAGTAGTTGCACTTCAAAGTCGTTGAGGTTCTCTACCGTGATCCGGTAAAAGAACACGAAGTAGTTGTTCTCAGGTTCAGAATATTCTTCTTTGAACCTGACCTTCGCAGTAACTTTTATGCCGTTTGTAACCTTTGACATGATGCGTCTCTCATGGCAAATAAACGATCATTTTCGGAACCCGTTGCCGAAAACGGTCAATTTTGTGACGAAATAATGGAATGACCAATGAGTCGGTCGTAGCGCGATTCCATTTGTCGGTGATAAACGTAGAAGGTGTAGATCTGTCTCGCATCGAAAAACGAACCTTCTGTCAGTTCTGTCTCTCCCTCGGTCTCGCCATCCTTAACATATATGTATTGGTAATTGTAATATCCTTGTTTGAGATAGGCAGAGCATTCGTAGGTCCCGTTCCGCGGACTGAACTCCATTCTATATTTCGGTTGCACGCGCCATTCTGTGAGACCTCCGTACAGGTACAGTCCACCATCCATTATCGGTTCAGGATATTTGAGTTGAAAATGTACCATCACATAATCGGCATCACGTGTGGGGTCGTTCCCCTCTCTCACGTCAATGCTGAATGCCCCGTTGATGTCCGGTTCCCGTCTGTAGTTGGTCTTGCTGAGCTCCTTATCGGGGAGTAGGAACATGTGATTCCTCATTGAATCGGGGTCGTACCAGATAGAGCTCACGTTCTCTGCCTGATAGCGCAAACTTCTCGTGTCTATCCATCGGTATTCATTGCTGCCTTCAAACAGTACTTCGCCCATGTTATCGTAGATCAATCTGTTATCCTTGAGGAATATCGGTTGCAGGTCGGTTTTGATATTATCCCAGCGGTAATTCTGTTGAATGTGCAAGGCAAGATCTCCGAACGGGTTGCGTATGTCGAATTCCGGATGATTGATGACCACCTCGATCTGATGGTGCGTGCGCCTCTTGTTCACCACCATTGGTAAGCGCACTTGAGCATTGATGTTCACCAGATTCTCGTACACTCTGAATCTTCGGGTGATAATGGGTTTTTCCCGGTTGAAATCCTTGTAGACGAGCAGCACGTAGTTGCCGGAAAGCTTTATCTGAAAATTCGAGCTGGGAAAGCTGAGCGAATAGTGGATGAACGGCTGAACCGTATTGAACGAGAAGTCATAATTCATCACGTTCTCTTCCAGAAAACCATCGATATACTCGGCCGCTGGAATGTCTGTCTTCTTCCAATCGCGGTCGCAGTGGATAATGGTATAGGTATAATCCTGATACTCCGCATTAAGGTCATCGAAGTGCAGTTCAAGTATCTCACCGCCTCCAAGTGCTATCACTGGTAAACTCAACGGAACGTTTTTGACATTGAACTCTACCGTTTTGATGCTTTTCTGATAGGTTCTGTCTTCGTAACGGACAAAGGTTTCGTCAAAGTAGTCGTCATCCTGTGCGTTCACGGAAAGAGAACAAAGGAAAAACGAGAGTACGATTATGGGAAAATGGCGCATGGTGGGTTGCAAAGATAGATTCGTAACATTCATTTTTTGGAGAGTGTTCGTTTTCGTAGTGAGGGCATCGGTAGTTTTGTCAGAGCCACTCCTTCTGGCGGTCGTTGGTTTGTATTGGCTCAGGTAACATCGGTTTCGACAATAATCCGTCCAAACATCAGGTTTTCAATGATGACCGGGCATTCCGATCTAAGTTTTATCAACGTTCAGAATGCATGCGTTCAAATGAGTAGTGGTGCTTGGAACACTTCCAACCCCTACAGGTTTCAACATTGCAAAGATGGAAGTGGAGAGAACCACGGCATTCCATACGTGCAGGAGAAAGCACTTTATTTACATTTGCAGCCGAAATAAAAACGATTCGTTGCCCGTAAGAAGATCCATACTACTGATTGTGATTGCTGCATGCGTGATGCATTTCAGTGCCTGCAATAGGAAATTGAATTCCGTACTCGTAGAAAACCCTGACGGAAATGTTGAGTTGGTCTATGCCGGAAAGGAGTTGCCCGAAAACCTGGTGAAAGAGATTCGGTTTTACCCTGATGGAGACACCCTATCTGTAACTCCAATGAAAAAAGGAGCGGTAGACGGGCAAGTGAGTTTCTATTTTCCGAATAACCGACTCAGGGAGGTGGCCACCTTCCGTTCTGGAAAACAGGATGGTCCCTTCAAAAGATACGACAAGGAAGGTGTGGTCGTGTTTGAAGGACAGCTCAAGAACGGAACGAAAGACGGTGTATGGATTACTTGGTACGATGAGGTACAAATGGAGGAGCAGCGTTCTTATCTTGACGATATGCCGGACGGGAAATGGACCTACTGGTACATTGATGGAAACTTGAAAAGGGAGGAGGTTTATAAACTTGGCAAGCTCATTGAAGGGAAAGACTTCAACTAACTGATGATGAAAGCGACAAACATCCTGTGTTTCCTTATTGCCTTATTGCCTTTTGCCAGCATCGGTCAAGAAAAAGTGAAGGATTTCTATCCTTCTAAACGGCTTAAATCCATTGCCACCGAGGTGGACGGAAAACGTGAAGGACCTTACACCGAATGGTACGAGAACGGAAACAAGAAAAGAGAAGGCAAGTTTGTCAATGACCAGAAGCAAGGCAAATGGCAAGAGTGGTATGAGAATGGTAAAATGTGGTCGCTCATGCATTTTGAGAATGGCGTTCCACACGGCCTGTATTCAGACTACGATATGAACGGTGCCAAAGTAGAAGAAGGAACCATGGTGGCCGGAGTTCCGAACGGTCCGTTCTACTCGTGGTACAACGATGGCAAGGCCCGAAGCGAGGGTACGCTCAAAGATGGAATGAAGGTGGGGGTTTGGACCACATATTACGAGGGTGGCCATAAGAAAGATAAGGGTGAGTATAGGATGAGTACCCGCGTAGGACAGTGGGAAGAATGGTATCCCAATGGGAAACTGAAGTCAAGAGGTGTTTATTTTGCCGGTATTCCTCACGGTCGGTGGGACTATTGGTTTGAAAACGGCAGGAAATCAAAGGAAGGCGAATACCATGACGGTAACCTGAAGGGAGTTTGGACCGAATGGCATGATAACGGACAGATGAAAAGCCAAGGGAATTACAAGGGCGACACGAAGGTCGGACCTTGGAAATATTGGACCGTTGAGGGTAAATTGGAGCGCACAGAAACGCATCCGATCCCGAATGAGTGATCTGTTCTTCGTAGGTCGGTAAATTTCCTTTTCTTTAATGCTTGCTAATTAACCCGCGAGCATCTGTGAAAAAACTACTTTTTGTTCTTGTTTTAATTGTGTTATGTGCAGTAAGACAGGTTACTGCGACCCATATTGTAGGCGGAGAATTGGTGTATCGCCATCTCGGTGGAAACCAATACGCTGTAACACTCATCGTTTATCGCGATTGTCTGAGTGGTCAGGCTGCTTTTGATAACCCGGCCTCTGTAGGCGTATTCAACGCCAATGGAAACCTTGTTCAGAACGTGAGTTTTTCGCTCGATTCCATTGTAACGCTGCAATCTACCATCAACTCGAGTTGCGTAACAGCACCGAATAACGTGTGTACAGAAGCTGGGTACTACACGGAAATAGTGACCTTACCACCGATTGCCGGAGGTTACACAGTATCGTATCAACGATGCTGCAGAAACGCAGTGGTTCAGAACATTCAGAATCCTGGGGCGGTAGGCGCAACCTACGTTGCAACCATTCCGGGCACCGAATCAAGCCCCAACAACAGTAGTCCATTCTGGAATAATCTCCCTCCGTTGTATGTGTGTGTGAATCTTCCGTGGCAGTTCAACCACTCGGCCTTCGACATAGATGGCGATTCGTTGGTCTATTCCTTGTGCACGCCTTATCAAGGAGCTTCGTCCAATGCACCGCAGCCATCTCCTCCAAGCACACCTCCATATACACCCATTCTGTGGGAACCACCTTTCGGTCTTGCCGATATGATGGGCGGAACGGTGCCTTTGACCATCAACCCTTCTACAGGGCAGATAAACGCAACCCCGAATGCGCAGGGAACCTATGTGATCGGACTCTGCGTCCGTGAATATCGGAACGGTGTTCTCCTTGGAGAAACCAGACGTGGTATTCAGGTGAATGTGGTCAATTGTCAAGCACCTGTCGCCTTACCTGACGACCTGAATGAGGTAAGTCCGAATTCATTCATCAATTGCACCGAATATGTCGAGTTCAATGCTATGAATTCATCCGGCTTCAGCGTGTTCTGGGATTTCGGAGACCCAACCACAACTGCCGACCAATCTACGTTACAGAGCCCAACTTGGACCTATCCTGGACCTGGGGTTTATGACCTGACACTGATCGTATTCAATCCTACCAATCCGAACGATCCGTTGTGTACGGATACCGTCATTCAGCAGATTACGGTGCAGGATACGGTTCTTCCGGATGCAGGGCCTGATACGGCAACTTGTCCCGGAATCCCTGTCCAGATCGGAACCCCGGCTGTTCCAGGATGGACTTACCAATGGACGCCTGCCACCGGTTTGAGCGATCCGAATAGTGCGCAACCTATTGCGAGTATTACCCAACAGATAACCTACACACTTACCGCAACGGATGCGGTAGGTTGTTCTGGTTCTGATGAGGTGACGATAAGCTTGCTTTCCAACGCATCTGCCGATGCAGGACCTGACGTGCAGATCTGCCCTGGCGCTTCCACGCAACTTCAGGCTTCCGGAGGTGTCGATTATCTCTGGAGTCCAAATCAGTTCATTGATGATGTGAACGTTCCGAATCCGAACGTGAATCCTCAGACGACCACGTCTTACATTGTGGAGGTGACAAATTCAGACGGTTGCATTGGTCTGGATACGGTGGTGGTGGATGTCTTGAGTCCAACCGTGTTTGTTTCCAATGATACGACCATATGTTTTGGAGACACCGTTCAATTGAATGCTTCAGGAGCAAGCACCTATTCATGGACTCCAACCACGGAGATCAGTGACCCATCCATTGCAGACCCAGAGGTCTACCCTACAGTTTCAACGGTCTATTTCCTATCAGCGTTGGATGGAAATGGATGTGAGGTTACAGACTCCGTTCAGATCACGGTCCAGTCCTTACCGTTTGCCGATGCCGGACCCGACCAAGCGATATGCGTTGGCGAACAGGCCCAGCTGAATGCCACAGGCGGCACCATCTACGCTTGGACCCCATCTGCAAGTCTCAGTGATGGAAGCATTGCCGATCCGGTA
>JBFHEW010000180.1:0-5805 GCA_041583955.1 Bacteroidia bacterium
TGCTTTCCTCAACAGTTCCTCGGCCTCGGTCCAACGCAAAAGCGCTTTCGGATGATCGCCTAAACGCTGATAGACCTTGGCCATGTTTCCTAATATCATACCTGCATGGAAATCTCCCCCAACGGCCAGGCGGTAGTTGAGCGCTTCCTGAAAGATCTCCAAGGATTCTGCATCCTTACCGAGTTCGGCCATGGCGGTTGCAATTGACATCTTGATATTGGAGATCTGTGCGCGGTCTCCGATCTTCATCGAAAGTTTTTCGGCCTTGCGATAGCTTTCTAAGGCGTGACCGCTTTCGCCTGATCGTTGATGTATGATGCCAATGGTCGTGAGGACCCAAGCGCGCTCGTCAAATAGGCTTTTGTGGTTCGCCAGGGCCAGCATTTCTTTTCCAATTCGCAACGCTTCATCCAAAGAGCCTTGCTGAAACCTCAGGTAGCAGCTTTGCAGCAACAGCCTCACCTCTATTTCACACGGGGTATTGGACCTCATTTTTAACGTTACCTCATCCAATAGTTTTTCCGCCTTCTTCAATTCCAGTTTGAAATTGGCATACGAAGCCAGGGTAAGCTTCGCCTTCATTTCCGCATGGAGGTCTTTCTTCTGCTGCGCCAACCGCAAAGCCTCTTTGGCCAATTGGGCAGACCGCTCTCGGTCTGATGTTCTCAATCGCCAAGCTTCGTTATTGAGTTCTTGATAATCGGTTCCTTCGGGCATAGCCCTAAAGATATGCCAATCGGTCAGTGAGTTGTTAGCCATGTGATGTATAATTGAATGAGTAAACCCCGACCCGATTTGATCAGGTCAGGGTTCGTTGGTACGATCAAGAAGCCGAGGTCATCTTACCACCACCTTGCTGACGCTCATCGGTGCAGCATCGGTGCCGCGCACAATGACGCTGTAGATACCCGATGTGAGCGATGCCGGCAGGTTGATGCGTGCCTGTCCGACATTCACTTCATTGATGGATGAAGATGCCACGATGCGTCCTGTCATGTCCACCATCTCAACGGTCACCGCGTTCCGGTTGCCGAGTGCAGTGGTGAGGGTCTCGCCTGCCACAATGGGGTTAGGATAGGTGCGGATGGCATCCACCCTCCCCAAGTCAGCAACGGACGTGGAGAGTTCAGCGGCAGTAGGTCGGTAGAAGACTGTGGAGACACCTCCTTGCGCGTTCAGATTGATGTTAAGCACCGTGTTGTGGAAATTCTCCACATAGAACGTGTAGTAGTCTTCAGTAACCGTGTTGCCTTGTGTAAGTCCGAAAGCACTCATCAACGCAGGTGGTGCAGGAGCCCCTCCGAGGAAGGTGCTGTCCACGGCAGAGCGTTCAATTCTTATTAGCAGTGCATCTAGAGGTCCCGAAGGGTTTCCGTTGGCATCTGGAATGATGAGCTGGCCCTGCCCTACCACGGTGCGTGTCTGGGTGTGTATGCGCTGGGCCTCTCCTGGTGCACTGTTGAGGCCGAAGGCTGCCACCGTAAGGTTGAACTGCGTATGCTCGGTATAACTCTGTGTCCAGGTCTTCTCAAATTCAACTGGGAAATCCAAAAGATTGAGGCGACCTTCATACTCCTGAACCTGTGCAGGAAATTCGAGTACATCGTTGGCTCCTCCACTTATTGTGGTGATGGAATAGGAGGCTGCCTCCAACACACGGCCCAGATCGTACCATCCATCGGCATCGACCGCCTCATATAGATGTGCGGAAATGGGGAATCCTTGAAAACTCAACTGTTGGTCACGGTAATTGAGTGCAGCGGGAAAGTCGGTATTGCCCGAGGCATCTGTCCAGACGGTAGAGAAAGGATTCGCATTCACCAGTCCCGAATAGTCCCAGGTCTGGTTGTCGCCATGGGAGGGTGCGACCACACCCGTGGCACTGGCTTGAAATCCTGCGTCCACGAAACCCGCTGTTCGCGTAAAGTTTGATTGGTCGATGACCACCTGCGCGAACAGGGGCAGCGTGGCCAATGAGAGAATGGAGGTAAACACTTTTTTCATGATCATTAAGGTATTTTGGTTACGGTTTCAAAGCTAGGCTGCACCATGTCAAACCTTAACCCCACCAAAACCCTACTTCCTGGTTACCAACATTTCTGAAGAACCGATGCTGTTGGTCTACCTGACAGGTGAAGCAACCTCAGCATGTCTGTTCAGCCCTACAGCATCGATGCCAGTTCTTTCCCGGCAGGCATCTACTTTATACATGAAGAGACTTCAGGAGCCGTGATGAAGCTTGTGAAGCACTGATGTTTTTTCAGGTAAGTGGGTTGAAGGCGCGTCCGAAAGGATGCGCCTTTTTTCGTTACCCGATACAAGCATGAAACCATCGCTTTGCACAACTGCCGACATTCGTTGAAGCAATTTATCGCAACTTTAGGAATCTGAAGAGGTTAAAGCATTTATGAGAATCCACTTTCTGTCCCTTGCATTGGGGCTTTGTTCCATGCTCACGTATTCCTTGGCTCAAGAGTTCCAAGGGCCTGATGCGGAAAAGATCATTTCTGGAGCAACTACCGTTCGCCTTGGTGAAAAATCAAGTATCCCCGAATACGTTGAATTCAGAAATGCCGACCGATTGCCTGCTTCCAGCTTTCCTGATTGGGCAAAGAAAGCGTTCCGTCTGGGTGGCAACCTCGGATTTGAGCTTGTTCGCGAAGAGACAGACAAGCTTGGCATGCAGCACCACCGCTATCAGGTAACCAACAACGGAATTCCGGTTTTCGGTGCCTTTGTCTATACACATGCCAGAAACGACATGGTTTCTTCCCTCAACGGTAAGATGCCGGTACATACCACGATCCAACAACCGTCAATAACCGAGGAGAATGCACTGGAAAACGCCAAACAGTTCGTTGGCGCCACCACCTACAAATGGGATTTGCCCCAAGAGGAAGCCCACCTCAAATGGGAAACGGGCAACCCCTCTGCCACCTATTTCCCACATGGAGAACTGGTTTACATACACCCGGAATTCGACTTCAAAGACACTGGGAATTTCCGATTGGCTTACAAGTTTGACATCTATGCGCACCAACCGCTCTATAGGGCAGAGGTATTCATTGATGCCCAAACTGGATACGTGCTGTTCGAAAACCACCGCATCCATATAGCAGATGTGGTCGGAACGGCACAAACGGGCTACAGCGGACAGAAAAGCATCGTTGCAGATAGTTTCAATGGTAGCTTCAGGCTAAGGGAATCCGGTCGCGGGGGTGGTATCCGCACGTTCGACATGAACACAGGAACCAGCTACGGCAATTCAGTCGATTTCACGGATGCGGATAACAATTGGAATAACGTGAATGCCCAATTGGACCAATACGCAACAGACGCGCATTGGGGAGCGGAAATGACCTATGACTATTTCTTCAATGAACACGGACGACAAAGCATCGATAACGCCAATATGCAGATCAACAGCTATGTGCATTACGATGAAGGCTACTTCAATGCCTTCTGGGATGGGCAACGCATGACCTATGGCGATGGCAACAATTCGCCACTCACCGCGCTGGATATCTGCGGTCATGAAATGACACACGGGGTCACCGAGAACAGTGCTGGACTCATTTATCAGGATGAGTATGGCGCGCTCAACGAATCATTCTCCGACATCTTCGGAGCATGCGTGGAATGGTTGCAGAACCCTTCGTCAGGAGATTGGCTCGTGGGCGAAGATGTGGGAACCCTCCGCTCCATGAGCAACCCGAATGCTTACGGAGATCCGGACACGTACAACGGAACCAACTACTACGTAGGACCGAACGACAATGGTGGCGTACACACGAACAGCGGGGTACAGAACAAATGGTTTGTAATACTGACCGATGGCGAAACAGGCACAAACGACCTTGGCAACAACTACAGCGTCAGCGGAATAGGCATTCAGGAGGCCGAGGCCATTGCGTACCGAACCTTAACGGTCTATCTGGGCCCGACATCTGAATATGCCGATGCTCGCTTCTACTCCATCCAATCGGCAATTGATCTTTTCGGGGGCTGTTCGCCTCAGGCCATTGCCACCACTGATGCATGGTATGCCGTAGGTGTGGGTGGGCCTTTCGATCCTTCTGTGATCGGGAATTTCAGCGCTTCCATCACTTCCAATTGTGAAGTGCCTGCTACCGTTTCATTCAGTAATCTGAGCATCAATGGTTCATCGTTCGAATGGGATTTTGGCGATGGGAACACCAGCACGGCCGTAAACCCCACACACTCCTACGCTTCCTTAGGAAACTACACCGTAACTCTTTCTGTGGATGGTGATGACTGCGGAACGGCCACGGAAACACGGCCCAATTACATAAGTCTGAATGCGAACAACCCATGTATCGCAGTCATGCCAAGCAACGGTAGCCAGACGTTGACCTGGTGCTCGGGAACTTTGTATGATGATGGTGGACCTACAGGAAACTACCTTGACAACGGCAACGTTATCACTACCATTTCTCCACCAGGAGCAACGTCCATTACACTCAACTTCAGTTCGTTCGATTTTGAAGAAGGATACGATTACCTGTTCGTTTACGATGGGCCATCCACCAACAGCCCACTCATCGGACAATACGATGGAAACGGATTGCCTAACGGTGGAACCATCACATCGACCGGAGGGTCCATCACCATCAGACAGTCGTCAGATGTGTACCTGAACGAATCGGGTTTTGCACTGACATGGGAATGTGTGCAACCGAACGCACCGCCAACAGCGAATTTTGCCGCTTCCGCTCTCGTGTCGTGTAGCGGTGAGGTTAATTTCTCCGACCAATCGATCAACGGGGCAACTGGCTGGCTTTGGGATTTCGGTGATGGAAACACCTCCACCGACCAGAACCCGACACATACCTACCAGAACGAAGGAACCTACAGCGTTTCGCTTACGGCTACCAATAGTTTCGGCAGCGATGCCGTTTCGCAGAACAACTACATCACCGTTGACCGACCCGATGGACCTTCCGCTTCGAGCGATTTCAGATGCGATGCCGGTATCCTGAATCTGGTTGCTAACGGAAATGGTACGCTCAGGTGGTTCGATGAGGCCAGTGGCGGTTCGCAGGTAGGAACAGGCGCCACCTTCGCAACGCCTTTTCTTTCGAATTCAACCACATATTACGTGGAGAATGAGGTTGCATCGGCCACCTATAACGTGGGGCCCACAGACAACTCTTTCGGTGGTGGAGGAAATTTCGAAGGCAACCAGCATCTTCTTTTCGATGCGTTCGAAGCGTTCACGCTTAAGACCGTGAAAGTGTATGCCCAAGGAGCTGGGACAAGAACCATTCAACTGCGCAACAATCAGGGTGTTGTGCTTCAATCGCTCAACGTCAATATCCCGAACGGAGAACAGGTGGTGACGCTGAATTTCAGCATTCAGCCAGGGAACAACTACCAGCTCGGAACCAGCGGAACGCCCAATCTGTACCGCAACAATTCCGGCCCCAATTACCCGTACACCGTTGCAAACGTGGTTTCTATTGAGAACAGTAGTGCAGGCGCAGACTACTACTATCATTTTTACGATTGGGAGATTGAAACACCCGGTTGCACATCGGAAAGGACCGCTGTTACGGCCGAAATTGCTGCCGCTCCTTCTGTACAGAACGCTGCCCGATGTGGAGCAGGATCCGTTACACTTTCTGCTTCCGGACAAGGCGATATGAACTGGTTTGACGATGCCGTTGGCGGAAATCAGGTGAACACGGGTGCAAGCTTCAGCACTCCGACCATCAGCACAACCACTTCCTATTTCGTTGAAAGCGAGATTCTTCCGCCTGTTGTTCATGGCGGTCCCGCATCCAA
>JBFHEW010000181.1:0-5784 GCA_041583955.1 Bacteroidia bacterium
AAATAACGACCTGATAGAAGGCGGGAAAGACCCGATTGCCTTCGATCATGATTGTCGCGAAGGAATCTGTGGTTCTTGCTCTTTGTACATCAATGGTGAGGCGCACGGACCTGGTCGATTGATCACCACATGTCAATTGCACATGCGGTCGTTCAAGGATGGCGAAACCATTTACATCGAGCCGTTCAGAGCAGCGGCTTTCCCAGTCATCAAAGATGTGATGGTAGACAGAAGTGCTTTCGACCGAATTCAGCAGGCCGGTGGTTACGTGTCGGTTAATACCTCAGGAAACACGCAGGATGCCAATGCCATTCCTATTCCGAAAGATGATGCAGATAAGGCGTTTGACGCAGCCACCTGCATCGGTTGCGGAGCTTGCGTAGCTACTTGCAAGAATTCATCGGCCATGCTTTTCGTTGCCGCTAAAGTTTCTCAGTTCGCGTTGCTTCCGCAGGGTAAGGTTGAGGCGAAAAGACGTGTTCTGAACATGGTTAAGCAGATGGATGAGGAAGGATTCGGAAACTGCACCAATACAGGCGCTTGCGAAGTAGAATGCCCTAAAGGAATTTCCTTGGAGAACATTGCCCGCATGAACCGTGAGTATTTCTCTGCTTCCATTACGAGCGAAGACTAAGACTTCCTTACATCCGTGCTCAGGCCGGATACAATAGGAGCCTGATTCCATCTGAGTTCTGCCTTAGTGGAGGAATCTATTATTTGTGTTCCCTCCTGTGGCTAATCCCTTTAATGTGCTATCTGTGGTACAGGATACTGAGCTTCACTTATGTGAACGGGAAACCGGGATTTTGCGTTGATAAAAACCCTACAGAGAAGGGTAAGCTAATGACACGTACGACAAGCACGTACCAGTGAGTGCGAAACGATTATCGCATGATTTAACGCCTCTATAAGCTACTACTGCTTAATCCTGTTGGTCAACGACCTTCCGGGCCATCGAGAACTCCTGTAAGCTCACCTTTTAGAATTTGAACCTCTTTCTGCAAAGCATGAATGTAGTTCATCAGCTCAACTTTATCGTTGGCAGCGTTCTCTGCAGTAAAAGTCAGTTTATCAGCGGTTTGCTCCTGCAGATTCTTAAGGTCCTCAATTTCTCTCTGCTGTTCTTTCATTGCCTCGATGAGGATAGGAACAATATGAGAGTACTCAATGGACTTCCATCCTTCATTGTCTGTGCCAACCAACTCTGGCACTACTTCTTCCAATTCTTGGGCAATTAGACCGTACTGCAGTTCTTCGTCAAAACCCATTTCTGGGAAAGCATCCACCTTCCATCGATACGTAACCCCTTGCATTTCTTTAACAAGGCTTAAGGCGCTCTCAATTGGAACGATGCCGGTCTTCAATCGTCTATCCGATGACTCTCTGATTCCATTGGTCTTCAGTTTTCCGTTCACATGAAGTTTGTAGGTTGGGTTGTTGAGCCCGATACCAACGTTTCCGTCAGCGTTTATTCTCATTTGCTCTGTCAGTGCTGTTCCTGAATTGGTGTAGAACAACAGTGAACCGGCTGTTCCTGTCCCTCTTTCCGCACCCATTCTGGCAACGATGTAATCGGTACCGCTTAAGTTCTTCAGATCGATGAATGAGGCAACGTTACCTGCCGTGTTTCTTGTACCCTGTATCTGGATACCAGCTCCACGTGCAGCCAAGGTCTGCTCAAAACGGGCAAATATATTATCGGTGGTGGATGGGGCCGGTACGCCTACTCCTTTCACATCGAGCATGTAATCAGGGTTGGTATTGCCTATTCCTACGTTACCACCATCTTTTATGAAAATGCCGTTGTTGCCATCATCTGTCAAGAACAGTCCATCGCCATCGCGGGCACGTACCTTATCGATCTTCAGACTCTGGCCGTCTGCGGCCACATCACCATTGGTGAGCACGTCAGAAATGGTAGGGGCAATGCCGTTGATCTCTCCCTGCAATTCAACCAATGCTGCCTGTACGTTCGTAGACGTAATGCCTGACGCAGGCGTCACCGGAACCTGTGCAGCTGTCTGGGAGTCTGTGTTATCAAGATAAGCCGCCAAACTCACGGGAGTTGGGTCTCCAGAGAGCGAAAGTGTGTTACCGGAAAGCGACAGATCCTGAATCTCGTTCGTGCTGCTATTGTCATTATCTGCTACCGTTATGGTTCCTCCACCATTGCTCAAGGTTACGCTCAGACCTGATTGAGAAAGTGTTTGCAACTCGTTGGTCGGGTTGCTGTCCCCATCAGCTGGTAGGGCGATGGTACCTCCTCCATTGCTCAATGTCAGGTTGGAACCCGAAATGCTCAGTGTCTGTATCTCATTGGTAACGCTGTTGTCGTTATCGGCCACAGAAATGGTTGTACTGGTTCCGCCACCGGAAATGGTAATGGTGCGGTCGGTTCCGGAAGCGCTACTTCCGAGATTCTGAATCTCATTGGTGCTACTGAGGTCACCATCGGCCGAAATGTGTGCGCTGAGATCATTGGCAACAGCAGTAATATCTGCAGACTCCTCTAAAGCGGACAGGTTAATGGTTGTCCCGGCTCCATCTTCAATGGTGAGGGTCAATACGCTGGTCAATGCGTCAAACGTTGCCGTTCCGAGGTCCTGGTCGTCTGTACCTGCGCTGCTCAGCAGTACCCAAGTCGAACCATCCCAACCTTCAAAACGCGATTGAGCCGCGTTCCACCGAATGGTACCTGCACCACCCATCGGGGCGGCATTGGAGTTGTTGAAGTCGGTGCCTATTTTAATGGCACCTTCCACTTCTAGCATTTCATTGGGTGGTGTATTGGCACCGATCTTCATGCCCTGTTGGGCAAGTGCATCTTGAATGCCGAAGAAGAAAGAGAAAGGCACAATAGCAAGGAGTAGAATTCTTTTCATGGTAATTGAAATTTTGATGGAACCAAGGAGTAATTAATATCATCCTGTTGATAACATATGTTTCAAAAATACAAAGAAATCTTTATGAAGATCCTGTTAAACCAACTCAAATATTGATGTTTCTACGACATTAGACATATACGAGCAAATGCCTTAACATTGTTAGTAATGGATTCCAAAAATCCATTTAGAAGCGCTGTAATAGGGAATATTTAACTATTTGAACGGGGGAAGGTGGGTTCTTGACACATTGATGGATCTACTGGATAAAGGTTTTAATGCTGGAGTCATAATAGTAAATGCAAGGGTTCTTTTTTTTCATGGAATTTCGACCAAAAACCTTGTAATACGACATGCCAGTCGAGATAACAAACTGGAACAGACGCTGAGAAACCAGCTCTAAGATCAGAAAACGATATAATCCTGTGGGTTCACGGGGCGTCCGTTGAACCAAAGCTCAAAGTGCAGATGGGGTCCTGTGGTCAGTTCGCCCGAGTTGCCAACTATTGCTATCACTTCCCCTGCTTTCACCGATTCGCCCGATTTTCTCAGCAATGCGGAGCAATGCTTATAAAAGGAGGTGAGATTGCTCGAGTGCTGAATACCGATCACATGGCCCGCGTCATAGGTCCAGGTACTGAGTATCACCGTACCGTCCAGCGCAGCTTTGATGGGTTCGTTCTCCTTGGCTACCACATCCACAGCATAATGCCTGTCCTTCGAGTCGAATCCTGCGGTCACCTCGCCCTTCAGAGGAGCAAAGAAGAACAGGTTTCGGATGTTACCCTCTGCCGTTGGCTGTACTCCAAGCTGCACGTTCTGAATGTTGTACCGTTCTTCCTGCTCCACCATGGCCCGCATGGCCGAATCCTGCTGCGAGTTCACGAATTCAATGCCCTCGTAGTCTTTCGTGGTATCGGGTTCCTGCGTGTTCTGGTCAGGCACCCCACCCGAAATGATCAGGTTGATGTTCTTAAGGTATAGGTCTTTGAGGGCCAGCTCGCGCTCCAACGAATCGGCTCTGAGCGTATTGTGGTAAACCTGCATCCGAAGATTCGAGTCAGAATATCCCGGAATGTACTCCTTAAGTGGAGTGAATGCAATGATGTAGGTGACCGCCACTACCAGAAAAATGGCCAGCGAACCACCGAGCACGATCACGTTCATGGGAGTAAGCAGTAGGCTTGCCCGTTCCTTGAACGTTTCTTCGTTCATGATCACTAAGCGGTACTTTACACGCAGGCGGTTACGCCAGTTTCCTTTCCGTTCCTTGTTAGCTGCCATACAATTTCCCAAATATCGGAATAAAAGGATGCTACCTTTGCCATTCGTTTCTACGTTGCTTCCTGTCGGGGGCATTTTCGCTCAAATGAAATATTTTTGCGCTTCGTCAGTTACGAGCTTGGCGCATGTTACTTTGAATCGGATAAACCGTTACATACCCTTATTCTTTCTGGCCATCGGTATGATGCTGGTGAGCGGCTGCTCCACCAAGAAGAAGAATTTCCTTAGCAGAGGTTATCATAACCTCACGGCCAAGTATAACGTGTATTGGAATGGTAAGGAGGCCATGAAAGAAGGTGTGGAGAAACTCGAGAAGAGCCACTCTGACGATTATGAGCAGATCCTTGACGTTTTCCCGGTAGGAACTTCCGAATCGGCAAAGTCGGTCTATGCACAGATGGACCGCGGCATCGAGAAAGCATCGCTTACCATTGCGAGGCATTCCATGCTTATCAAAGGCAAGGAATATGTGAGCACCATTGACGATGCGTACATGCTCATTGGGAAGGCGCATTTCTACAAGCGCGATTATGTGTTGGCGTTGGAGATGTTCACCTACGTGATAAAGCAGTACAAGACCAACGATATACGCTTTGATGGCTACCTGTGGCTAATACGTACCAACACCGAACTGGCCCGCTTCAAGGATGGCGAAAAGATCATCACCTTATTGGAGGAGGAAAAGAAATTCCCGAAGAAGAAGTTGGCCGAGCTGGCTGCCGTGAAGGCCGACTACTTTATCAAGAAGGGCGATTTTGAACTGGCTAAGGACCAATTGCGTGCCGCCATTGTGGCCACCAAGAACAAGAAGAACAAGGCTCGTTACACATACATCCTGGCCCAGCTATATGAAGAGCTCAACAACAGTGACAGTGCCGCCTACTTCTACGCCCAAGTGCTGAAGAAGAACGTGCCCTACGTGATGGAGTTCAATGCACGGATCAACCGGGCGCTGCTTGCCAGTGCCGAATCCGGCACCCTCGATGCCATCAAGAAGGAGTTGCTTAAGATGTCGAAAGACGACAAGAACACCGACTACTTCGACCGCATCTTCTATGCCTTGGGCGAAATAGCCATGAAAGAGGACGAGAAAGACCTTGCGCTGGAATATTTCAAGGTGTCGGTGGCCTCGTCCACACAGAACTTTACCCAGAAGGCCGTATCGTATTACACTATGGCCGACCTGTATTTTGACAAACCCGAATACGAACTTGCCTCTGCCTATTACGATAGTTCGCTGGCAATTCTTCCCGTTACACACAAGGAGTATCCACGCGTTCAGGGCAGACAGCAGAGTTTGGCAGAACTTGTAAAGAATATTCGCATCATAGCCCTCCAGGACAGCCTTCTCAAACTTGGCAACATGAGCGAAAGCGAGCTCAACGCTTACATTGAGGAACTCATTGAAGGCGTGCGTTTGGCCGAAGAACAGCGCAAATTTGAGGAGGCGAACACACCTACCAACCAGCAGCAGCTGCAACAGCTCAACCAGAACCAGAATGCCACAACCCTGCCCGGAAGCGGTGCCGGTTGGTATTTCTACAATCCCACCACCCTCAGTTTCGGAGCCAATAATTTCCGCCAGAAGTGGGGCGACCGTAAGCGCGAAGATGATTGG
>JBFHEW010000182.1:0-5777 GCA_041583955.1 Bacteroidia bacterium
AGGAGAAGAGGCCGATTTTCAGATAGCCGACCTAAGCGACAAAGGCAGGTGGGATCGATACGACACCATTTCTTACCACGAACCTTCGGGCCAGTACCTGCTCGAACGCAGGCAAAAGCGTCAGAAGCAACTGATGCTCACGAACCGACTGGAACCGAAAGAGACGGCTACGGATGAGTATTATGTGCTCTACGAAGGAGACATCGACTCGTTGGAAGGAAAGGACCTGCTTTGGCGCGTGCAAATGCAAATGACCGATATTCCGGAGCCGATTCCGGGCTGGGTAGTGGCGCAGATAGACGATACGGACGGCCAGACACAGATCATGGTCAATCTATTCGTTCATTGGGTCAGGGCATCGTGGCAGGCCGGTGAGGTGTTCGACCAGATGCTCATGCTTAAAGATGTACCCACAGGAGGCAGGCACGTAAAGTTGTATTACTGGAATATCAAGCAACGACCCATCGGATTCGGTCAGGTATCCGCCAGCCTCTACGAGATATTGCCTGACGGCCCAACATACCAACCTGCTGTGCAATGAGTAAAATGGACGTTGCTTCCGTATCGGGTCGTTGGCTGCCTCCGCTGTTCGTGCTTTTCTGGGTGCTTTTCGCATACGACAAGGCGGATGTGCTTCCCAAATTGAGTCAGCGGCCGGTAGGTGAACACATGTGGGCGCAAATTGACAGGGCCTCCATGGCACTGACGTATTACATGGACGATGCTCCGTTTCTCTCACCTCGCTGCCATCAAACATCTTTTGATGACGAGGGAATAACAGCAGGCGAATTTCCGCTCATTCCATACACGGTATCGAAACTCTATCGGGCATTCGGTTTCAACGAAGGCTATCACAGGGTTCTCGTGCTTCTTCTAACGTTGGTCGGGGTTGTTTTCGCCTTTAGGCTGATGGTTTTCGTTCTCGGAAACAGCTGGTGGGCGGCCATTGTCACATCCCTCTGGTTCGCGTCACCCAACATCATCTTTTACTCCGTCACATTTCTGCCAGACGGACCGGCCATGTCGTTTGTGCTAATGGCCCTTTTCTTTCTGCTGAAACCCGATCAACGTAGGTTCGATCGGGTTGCGTTTGCCGTTTCATTTGCCATTGCGGGGCTTCTCAAACTCACGAGCGTGGCATTGCTTCTACCTGTTATGGCAGCATACCTGGTGCACGACCTTTCTGTGGGTTCGCTTGTTAAACGGGTCAGGAACCAGGCTCTTCCAACCATACTTGCACTGAGCGCTATTGCGGCCTGGGTTCTTTACGCCAGGCATATAAACGAGCAACACCACACGTTCACCTTTCTCCTACAGCCCTTACCTCCTGCATCGTTGGAAGATTTTTGGACCGGCTTGGAAACACTTTCCAACTTCAAGGAGTGGTACTACGTGATCGGATTCTGGTGGTTTCTCGGTATCGCTACCATGCTAGGATGTTTGTTTATCCGCAAGGCGGACCGGTTTCTGGGTCTGGCAGCTTTGGGGTTGTACGCGAGTTTCATAGCCATGTTCATTCTGCTCTTCGAAAAAGCGCCTACGCACATGTATTACTGGCTACCGTTTCAGATCACCGTTCTGTTTCATTTGGCGTGGCTGTTCAAGCTATTCCTGAGTTTTTCGCCTCCAAAGTGGCTTGCCATCATGGTTTTCATTGGCGCCACCGTTCTCATCAACTACGACTCCATTCATATTCACCGTAATGTGGCAATGAGATGGAAACACAGCCCGCTGTTCTATGATCGGTACCATGGGCTGGAACACGCGCTGAGCGAGATGGGCGTAACCTATCAGCACAGGGTTTTCAGCTACGAGGACGAATCATTCAACAACTCATTGTATCTAATGAACAGGAAAGGGAGCGTGGCACACGGGCAGATGGCTCCAGAGCGTATACATCGATGGCTGAAGCGCTGCGATCATGCCGTTCTGAACGATACCACCATTCTGTCCGATCCCGAGTTTAAGCACTACTTTTATCAGCAATTAGGACAGTACAACCAACTTTACGTTTACACACTTCATGCTCAATAAGAATCAGATCGCGCAGCGCATTGCACAGGAATTGAGAGACGGCTATTACGTCAATCTTGGCATCGGAATACCCACACTCGTGGCCAATTACATTCCGGAAGGAATAGAGGTTGAATTCCAATCAGAGAACGGAATCTTGGGCATGGGCCCGTTTCCGATGGATGGGGAAGAGGATGCGGACCTCATCAATGCCGGCAAACAGACCATTACTGCCAGAGCAGGAGCGGTGTTCTTCGATTCGGCCACCAGTTTTGCCATGATCAGAGGGCAGCACGTACACCTCACTGTGCTAGGTGCCATGGAAGTGTCGGATTCGGGCGATATCGCCAATTGGAAGATTCCGGGTAAGATGGTGAAAGGCATGGGAGGTGCCATGGATCTGGTGGCTTCTGCAGAGAACATCATTGTGGCCATGATGCATACCAATCGTGCCGGGGAAAGCAAGTTGCTCAGCAAATGCTCTTTGCCTATAACAGGTGTTGCCTGCGTTAAGCGGGTAGTGACAGACCTGGCTGTCCTTGACATAACTCCCGAAGGGTTCAAACTCATTGAGCGTGCCCCAGGCGTTTCTGTGGACGAGATCAGGAAAGCCACCGAAGGCCGACTGGTGATCGAAGGCGAAATTCCTGAAATGAGACTCTGAACAATGGATGTATCCGTTGTCATACCGATCTATAACGAAGAAAAGAACATTGCCACGCTTTTTGCGCGCCTTACGGCCGTGCTGCAGGGGCTGAAGTGCGACTATGAATTCGTGTTCGTGAATGACGGAAGCACCGATGCGTCCATCGCTCTGATAAAAAGCCTGGCTGCCGAGCACAACCAAGTAGCATTTGTGGATCTGAGCCGGAATTTCGGCCATCAGGTAGCGGTAACGGCCGGGCTCGACCATTGCAAGGGTAACAGGATCGTCATCATTGATGCGGATCTACAGGACCCTCCCGAACTCATTGCCGATCTGTTGAATAAGATGGACCAAGGCTTTGATGTGGTTTACGCCAAGCGCAAGGCCCGAAAAGGGGAAGGAGTGATGAAGAAACTTACGGCCAAGTGGTTCTATCGGGCATTGGATAGGATCACTTCCGTGAAAATCCCCATTGATACGGGCGATTTCCGCGTCATATCGAGAAGGGTACTCACCGTGCTGCAACAGATGCCGGAACGGGAGAAGTTCCTCCGCGGGCAGATAGCATGGATGGGGTTCAATCAGACATTCATCGAATACGATAGGGACGAGCGCAACGCAGGTAACACCGGCTATACCTGGGGAAAGATGATTCGATTTGCCCTCGATGGCATCACCTCGTTCTCCGATTTTCCGCTTAAAATGGCCAGCATTCTCGGATTCGCAGTATCCGGCATATCATTCATTCTCATGCTCTATGCGTTATATTCGCGCTTCGTTCTGAAGGTGTACGAACCGGGTTGGACCTCCTTGATGCTCAGCGTGCTGTTCATTGGTGGAATACAGCTTATCTGTGTAGGGATCATAGGCGAGTACATCGGAAGGATAAGCAATAACGTAAAGCAACGACCGCTTTACCTGGTCAAGGAAACAAACGAGAAAGCCCCTAACGCGTGACATTCAAGAAGCTTTCGCTGGTCATACCGGCATACAACGAAGGGAAGACCATTCACCTCATTCTGGATAGGATAAAGCAGGTTGAGCTGGTCCATGGTATTCAAAAAGAGCTGATCATTGTGAACGACTGTTCTTCTGACAATACCGTGGAGGCCGTTGAGAAATACAAGGCCGAAAACCCAGAGATGGATATCCGTCTCTTCTCGCAGCCCAAGAACATGGGCAAGGGTGCTGCATTGCATAAAGGAATCGAGCTTGCCACGGGCGAATACCTGCTCATTCAGGATGCCGACCTTGAGTACGACCCGCGCGAATACAACGACCTGCTTAAACCAGTAGTGGAAGGAAATGCCGATGTGGTCTATGGCTCGCGCTTTCTGGGCGGTAACCCGCATCGCATTCTGTTCTTCTGGCATACCATTGGAAATCAGTTTCTTACATTCCTTTCCAACATGTTCACCAACCTGAACCTGACGGATATGGAAACCTGCTACAAGCTGTTCAACACCAAAATGGTTCAAGGCCTCAAGCTCAAAGAGAACCGTTTCGGTTTCGAGCCCGAGGTGACCGCCAAGATCAGCAGAATACCCAACATCAGAATTTACGAGGTCGGTATTTCCTATTACGGAAGAACGTATGAGGATGGAAAGAAGATAGGGGCCAAAGACGGCTTCCGCGCCATTTACTGTATTCTGAAGTACAACATCTTCAGCAAGTAGGAATCGATGAATTGAGACTGAGAACCGCCATTTCTCTCCTTTTCCTTGGCCTGACCTGTTTTGTCGGCCTTACCCGCTGGCAGACATTATCAGAAGAGCCTCTTATTCAAACGGATGGTCAGGGTTATCATGCCTATCTCCCTGCGGTTTTCATCTATCATGACCTGCAGTTCCACTTTGTCGACTCGACCGGTCAGAACTATTATCCGGAAGACAAGCGCGCTAAGTTCATAGTGCCTTCCGAAGGAGGTAACGTCAACAAGTATTTTGTTGGAACGGCCATTGTCCAAGCGCCTTTCTTTCTTGTCGGTTGTGGTCTCAGTTGGGTTCTTGGAGTACCGGTCGATGGTTATTCGTGGCCCTTCCAGCTAATGACCGGCATTGCCGCCATCACCTGTCTGTCCTTGGGTCTATGGTTTCTGGGCCGATTGCTTCTTGCCATGGGATTTGGCCGTTTTGCAATGCTCGCCACGCTGCTTCTCATCGCGTTCGGGACAAACCTGCTTCACTACACGCTCTACGAGCCTAGCATGTCGCATGTGTATTCATTCTGCACCATTTCGGCCTTCCTGTTATTCGTTCGCAGGGCGTTTTCGGAGCAGCATGGTAGGTCATTTTTGTTTGCTGCAGTTGCTGTTGGTCTCACGGTTCTCATCCGCCCTGTGAACGGTCTCGTTGTACTCGCAATTCCCGTATTGACCTCTGGCCTGTTCGGAACCATCAACGGTTTAGAGGCATTTTGGAAGGAAAGGAAAATACTTTTTATCGCCATCGCCATTGGTTTGGCCATTGCCTTCATCCAGCCGCTCATTTACTTCATTCAGTCCGGCTCGCCCATTGTCTGGTCCTATCAAGAAGAGGGCTTCAATTTTACTTCGCCAGAGTTGATGAATGTACTGTTCAGCTACCGCAAGGGACTTTTCGTTTACTGTCCCATTCTGTTTCTTGCGGTACTCGGCATGGTTTCGGGAGCCATCAAGGAAACCGCACGTTATGCTTGGCTCTTGTTCGTGCTTCTTGTGGTATCGTGGGTCATTGCCTCCTGGTGGATGTGGTATTATGGCGGGTCGTTCGGCCACCGCGCATTCATTGAGTATTATCCCTTATTCGCCATAGGCTTGGCCAATCTGCTTCATCGTGGCTGGTGGTTTTTCAAACCGTGGCTCTTTTTGGTGATGGGCCTCGGCCTCGTGGCGCTTCAACTGGTACAGACCTATCAGTACAATCAGGACATCATTCCGTTCGACAATATGAGCAAGGCCAAGTATTGGAACCTGTTTCTGAGAACGGGCGAAGACCTCCGTTGGTACTATCCTGGTTATGCGAGTGAGGAACAGTATTTCGGGACAGACAGCGTGGTCATTCGGCACAACATGGAATCGGAACTCGGCTGGGGAAATGAAGACCAGCGGACAACAGAAGCCTATCATGAAGGCTCCTAC
>JBFHEW010000183.1:0-5754 GCA_041583955.1 Bacteroidia bacterium
CTTCATGGGGAACAGAAAGCATCGACTCAACAAACGCGTTTTCCGGTAGCAGAAGCGCGAGAATCGGTAAAGCAAGTCCGTTTGGCCCAACTGCGCGGATATCCGTATCTGAACTGGGCCCAGAAGGGAGGAAGCAACTTTACATCAGTGCCATGGTATGGGCAGAAGACGAATTCCCCGACCTGAGCATCTCATACTCGTTCAAGAACGATTCGAGCGATTATGGACATAAGGTGATCGGAATGGGTCAGTTCGTGCTCGAATCCCAACAATGGATACAGATCGAGCATCTCGTTGGGCTGGATGAGGCACGTGACACCTTGGACGATTGGATCGTTTATCCCTATTCCAACGACAAGAATGGAGTTTACATCGATGACCTGCGTTATGAGATCATCACCTTAAAGGATTAAGCTTAATCCAGTTTCAGAACAGCCATGAAGGCAGACTGTGGCACCTCCACGTTTCCTACCTGACGCATACGCTTCTTACCCTTCTTCTGCTTTTCGAGGAGTTTACGCTTACGCGAAATGTCACCACCGTAGCACTTTGCCGTTACATCCTTACGCATGGCCTTCACGGTTTCGCGCGAAATGATCTTGGCCCCGATGGCAGCCTGAATGGCAATATCGAACTGCTGTCTAGGGATGAGCTCGCGCAATTTGGCGCAGATCTTCTTGCCCAATGTATGCGCGTTATCCATGTGAATGAGGGCAGAAAGAGCATCAACCTGATCACCGTTCAGCAGAATATCCAACTTCACCAGGCGGCTCGGTTTGTAGTCTAGCGGTTGGTAATCGAATGAGGCATATCCGCGAGAAATGGATTTCAACTTATCGTAGAAATCGAATACGATCTCTCCCAAAGGCAGCTCAAACTGCAGTTCCACCCGGTCGCTGGTCAGGTACACTTGGTTTTTGAGGATGCCCCGTTTCTCAATGCAAAGCGTCATGATGACTCCCACATATTCCGATTTCGTGATGATCTGTGCTGCGATGTAAGGCTCTTCAACCGTTTCGAGGTAGTTCGGGGCCGGAAGGTCGGATGGGTTGTTCACAATGATGCGCTCACCCTTCTTGGTATGTGCAATGTAGGACACGTTGGGAACGGTGGTGATCACCGTCATGTCGAATTCGCGCTCCAATCGTTCCTGAATGATCTCCATGTGCAGCATTCCTAGGAATCCGCAACGGAAACCGAAGCCCAGTGCGGCAGAACTTTCTGGCTCGTAAGTCAAGGATGCATCGTTCAGCTGGAGCTTATCCATGCTTGCCCGCAGCTCTTCGTAATCTTCCGTGTCAACCGGGTAGATACCCGCAAAGACCATCGGTTTCACGTTCTCAAACCCCTGAATGGCCTCTGCGCAAGGTCGTTGCACCGATGTGATCGTATCACCCACCTTCACCTCTTTGGCCGTTTTAATGCCCGAAATGATGTAGCCCACATTCCCGGCCTCAACCACGTTCCTTGCCTGTGGCTTCAATTTCAGGATGCCGATCTCTTCTGCACCGTACTGTTTTCCGGTGGCAACAAACTTCACCTGTTCGCCCTTGTTGATCCGTCCGTTCAACACCCGGAAGTAAGCAATGATGCCTCTGAATGGATTGAACACCGAATCAAAGATCAGTGCCTGCAGCGGGGCCTCAGGGTCACCTACCGGTGCCGGAACGCGCGATACGATGGCTTCCAGTATGTCCGGAACACCGATGCCCGTCTTACCGCTCGCAGCCAGGATCTCTTCGCGTTTGCAACCCAATAGGTCAACGATCTGGTCCTTCACTTCCTCGGGGTTGGCACTGTCAAGGTCTATCTTATTCAGTACCGGGATGATCTCAAGATCATGCTCCAAGGCCAAATAAAGGTTGGAGATGGTCTGTGCCTGTATTCCCTGAGCGGCATCTACAATAAGGAGTGCGCCTTCGCACGCTGCAATGGCCCGCGAAACCTCGTACGAGAAATCCACGTGTCCGGGAGTATCAATGAGGTTAAGGATGTAATCTTCCCCATTCAAATGATAGTTCATCTGAATGGCATGGCTCTTAATGGTGATTCCGCGCTCGCGTTCCAGGTCCATGTCGTCCAGTACCTGCGCCTGCGCTTCGCGGTCGGTAACGGTGCCGGTTACTTGCAGAAGACGGTCGGCCAAGGTGCTTTTACCGTGGTCGATGTGGGCAATGATGCAAAAGTTGCGGATGTTCTTCATGGATTGTAAAAGTAATCAGTACTCATGCGCTCAACACAAAAAAAGCACCTCCTTTGGGAAGTGCTTCTTTGTTTCTGTTGACCCACTAGGGCTCGAACCTAGACTCTTCTGGACCAAAACCAGACGTGTTGCCAGTTACACCATGGGTCAATTTGGGCGGCAAAAATAAGAAAGTTTAACATTGGTACAAACAACTTTTACAAGTCCTTTTCAGTCTCTTGAATGTAATATTCCTAAATTCGGCATCGCTTAAAAACAGCCTCCATGAGTAAGTACACATTGATAAATAACATCACCGGATGGGCGGTCTTCTTCATCGCCTCGTTCGTGTATGTTTCAACCATAGAACCTACGGCCAGTTGGTGGGATTGTGGAGAGTACATTTCCGCGTCTTATAAGTTGATGGTCGGACACGAGCCGGGAGCACCGATGTTCCAATTGATCGCCCGGTTCTTTTCCCTTTTTGCAGGCGATGATGTAACGCAGGTTGCCAAATGGGTGAATATCATGTCGGCTTTGGCGAGTGCATTTACCATTCTGTTCCTCTTCTGGTCCATCACGCATTTTGCCAAAAAACTGGTGATCGGAAAAGATGGTGATGAGAACGACCTTGCCAGCATCATTGCGGTAATGGGAAGCGGAATTGTTGGCGGTCTGGCCTTCACCTTCTCCGATTCGTTCTGGTTTTCGGCTGTTGAAGGCGAGGTGTATGCGCTTTCTTCCATGTTCACGGCCCTGGTATTCTGGGTTATCCTGAAATGGGAAAGCGTGGCAGACGAACCGCATGCGGATAGATACATCGTGCTTATCGCCTTGCTTTTCGGAATGTCTATCGGGGTTCACCTTTTGAACCTGTTGGCTATTCCTGCCATCACATTCGTGTATTATTTCAAACGTTTCAAGCCAACCACAACTGGATTTTTGACGGCCGGAGTAACATCAATTGTCATCTTGGGATTTGTGCAGTACGGCATCATTCCTTACGTGGTGAAAGTGGCTTCGTGGTTCGAGCTCCTGTTTGTGAATACCATGAAACTGCCGTTCAACTCAGGACTCTTCTTCTACCTTATTCTGCTGGCTGCTGCCATTGCCTTTGGCCTCTACTATACCAAGAAGCAGAAAATGGTGACTGCCAATACGGTCATTCTGAGCCTGATGATGTTGCTGGTGGGCTACTCGGCCTACACACTCACGGTGGTCCGTTCCATGGCGAACCCTCCGATGGACGAGAGCAATCCGGATAACGTTTTTGCCCTGCAATCATACCTCAACCGTGAGCAATATGGCGACCGCCCGTTGTTCTACGGCCCGTTCTTCAATGCCGAATACACGGGCAAGAAGGATGGCGATAAGGTCTACTATCAAGCCAAGGATTCGTATGAGGTTTCCGGTAGAAAATCCATAGCCGAATACGATTCGAAGATGAGCGGCCTTTTCCCACGTATGTACAGCAACCAATCGCACCACGTGGAGGAGTACAAAAGCTGGACAGGGGCAAAGGGCGGAAACGTGAAACCGACATTCGGTCAGAATATGGCGTTCCTCTTCAAATACCAGATCGGCCACATGTACCTCCGTTATTTCATGTGGAACTTTGCCGGCCGACAGAACGATGTGCAGGGGCACGGAGAGATCAACAAAGGAAACTGGATAAGCGGTATTCCTTTCATTGATGAGGCCAGACTCGGACCACAGGACAACCTTCCTATTTCAATGACCTCCAATAAGGCGCACAACAAGTTCTACATGTTGCCGCTCATTCTTGGACTGATCGGTTTTGTGTTCCAGTACTATCGCGATAAGGAAAGTGCCTGGTTGGTGGGACTGATGTTCCTGATGACCGGATTGGCCATCGTCTTCTACCTGAACCAGTATCCGATACAGCCGCGCGAGCGGGATTACGCCTATGTAGGTTCGTTCTATGCCTTTGCCATGTGGATAGGCCTTGGAGTGGCGGCCATCTACGATGCGCTCAAGGAGAAGGCTCCGAAGGTCGTTTCGGCCGGATTGGCCACCGCCATTTGTCTCAGTGCTCCAGGCATCATGGCAAAGGAAGGGTGGGACGACCACGACCGATCTGACCGCTATGCAGCACGTGACATTGCTGTGAACTACCTCGAAACCTGTGCCCCCAATGCCATCCTCTTCACCAATGGAGACAACGATACATTCCCGCTGTGGTACGCACAGGAAGTGGAGGGCGTGCGCACCGATGTGCGCGTGGTCAACCTCAGCCTCTTCAACACCAATTGGTACATCGATCAGCTGAGAAGGGCCGCCTACGATGCTGCACCAATTCCGTTCACCTTCAGCGAAGAGGACCTGTTGGGCGAAAAGCGGCTTCAGATACCGATCTACGACCGCAAGATCCCGGGCCACGTGGAGTTGAAGGAAGTGCTCGGTTTTGTGGCAAAAGACGACAAACAATACATGCTTCAGACACGCGTGGGCGACTTCAACTACATGCCTACCGGTAATCTGAAACTGACCGTAGACTCTGCCAAGGTGTTGCAAACAGGCACCGTAAGACCCGATCAGGCAGACCGCATCGTGAAGGAAATGACCTGGACCTTGAAAGGATCGTCCATTACACGGAATCACCTCATGGTGCTCGACCTCATTGCCAACACCAACTGGGAGCGTCCCATCTATTTTGCCGTAACCGTTGGTGGCGACAATTACCTCGGACTTGAGAAATATTTCCAGATAGAAGGTTTGGCATACCGCCTCGTGCCTATTGAAAGAAGCACCAAGGACGGACAGACCGGTGAGGTGAACACCGTGGCCATGTATGAGAACATGGTCAACAAATTCCAATGGGGAAATATGCATCTGCCGCAGGTGTACCACGGAACAGAGACCGAGCGTATGAGCCTTAACTACCGAAGCATGTACGCCCGCTTGGCAAACAGCCTCATTGAAGAGGGCAAGAAAGAGCAGGCAGTTAAAACGCTCGACCGGTGCATGGAGGCCATTCCGCACGAATCCATTCCGCTCAACTTCTCTGCCGCTGGTATTGTTGAAGGGTATTACAAACTAGGGGAGTTTGAAAAAGGAAACACCATTGCTTTACAGCTGATGGATGTCTACGCGCAGGAGATCGAATATTACACCCGATTGAACAGAACGCAGGTGGCAAGATTGGGCAATGAGCCCGAAATAGCCATGTCGGTGCTTCAGAAACTCTTGATCCTGGCCCGAGTACACAAGCAGGACGAGGTGCTGGAAACCATTGAGGCACGTTTTGACGAGATCGAATCGAAGTACATGCGCTCACCGCTCTCCAACAAGTAGGTGAAGCGTTGGTCTCGGACCGTGTAGAAACGAGGTGTTCGGTGGTTGCAGCCGGGCGTTGCCGTTCTGTGAATCGTATATTCAAGGAATAGAAACCGGAAGCCATGTATCTGATCCGTCCGCCAAAGGTTTACAGATGGCTTTACAAAGAGGCCATTTTCCGAAACGACCCGCTGCAGAAGAGGATCTACCTCACGTTTGATGATGGGCCGCATCCGGAAGCAACCGATTTCGTACTCAGCGTCTTGGAAAGGCAC
>JBFHEW010000184.1:0-5747 GCA_041583955.1 Bacteroidia bacterium
CTGATGGGTCCGGAAAAACTGATGGGTTGATTCTGTGCTGCCGACTCGCCCAACGTGTAGTTGAAACCAAGCGCCATTTTGCTGTTGGTGCGCTTCCAGGTTATGCCTGTGGAGAAGTGGTAAGAGTTCCAGAACGTGGTGTTGATGGATGCAGAAACGTTCCTTTCAGAGTCGAAATCCGTGGAGTTGAAATCTGTACGGAACCCCGCAAGAAAACTGAATTTCTCGTTGATCGGCTGCTCCACACCAACGGCTGCGTTGACTACCAATTGCAATTCGTTGGTTTTGAAAAGCACACTGTCGGTCGTGGCTCCTTGGTACGTTTCCACCGGACGGATATTCACTGCGCGATCATCAAGAAAAACAGTGTAGCGTTTCACGGGCAGAAAAACCTCAGATGTGAACATGATCCGTGTTCCGCTTTTGAACTCGTACTCGTAACCCAGCGCAAACGACCACGGAAGCTTATAATTCGCATCCAGTTTTCGGTTCTGAGATTCCACAATGAATGTTTCTTCTGCAGGAAACGGAACTGGCTCTCCGGCTGCCAACTGATCCATGTGATAATCGTTCTGCGCATCTCTTGCATTGGCTCTTCCCCAAATCTTGATATTGGGAGAAGTGGCCGTTATACCAAGTTTGTGACCATTGCTCTGGAACGAGAATCCGATCTTGTACAACAGCCCAACGTGGTTAATAATGCTGTTGCTGGAAAACGATTGTTGCGCAACGAAACTGACCGAGTCTGAGTTCACATCAACAGAACGTTCAATCGACAACCGAGAATCGTTATTCAGGTACGAAACGAACTGACTGATGCCGACAGAAAACTTGTCGCTGATCTGGTAACCCAACGACAATGCGCCCCACTGCTCAATGTTTGAAAGTTCATAGACAAAGCTCGATTTGTAATACTCTGTGCCCGCTCCAAGAGGTGTTATTTCAATGTCCTGTTCGGTAAGCAGGTTCAGCTTCATCCTATTGTTGAAACGCGTAAGGATGCCATAGGCCAACTTGAATTTTGGCGCTTTCTTCAAGTTGATCATCCCCGAAATGATCTGAGGATAGATCAAGGTCTGAAACGACACGACATCGAGCCCCGTACCTACTCCATTTCTGAGTTTCGCATACTCAAATCCGTAAGCATTGGCACTTACCGAAAGATGTCCGTTCTCGATGTATGAAAGCAGCGCAGGGTTGTAGTAAAGCGCGCTGTTGTCCGATGCACCAGCCACCACCGCGCCACCAAGCAATGCCGACCGCGAACCATATTGCTGCGCCCAATACTGATTCTGACCCCAAAGCAGGTTTGGAAGCAGCATTAGTATTAGGAGATTGCGATTCACGGTTTGAGGAATTCGATGTTGCGTTTCAGTCCGCTGAATTTAGTGCGTTTTACAGCCGATTTCTGAAACACTTTTTTGAAGACGTCTTCCGTCAGTTCTTCCCAATCCTGTTTGGTCATATCCAGCATATCGGGGTGCGGATTGAATTGTGGTTCTGAGTGCGGTTTTGAGAAACGGTTCCAAGGACAGACATCCTGACACACATCGCAGCCGAAAGCCCAATTGTCGAATTGGCCTTTCATTGAAGTGGGAATGGCATCTTTCAACTCAATGGTGAAGTAGGAAATGCATTTAGAGCCATCTACAACGTAAGGCTGAATGATAGCCTCGGTTGGACAAGCATCAATGCAAGCGGTGCAGGTTCCACAATGGTCAGTTGTAGGTCCGTCCGGTTCCAATTCAACATCGAGAATCAACTCACCAATGAAGAAGAACGAACCTGCTCTGGAATTCAGCAGATTCGAGTTCTTCCCGATCCAACCTAGACCAGATTTAGCTGCCCAAGCCTTATCCATTACCGGTGCGCTATCCACGAATGCCCTACCTCCTACTTCCCCGATTTCTTCATTGATGAAATGGACCAATTCGCGCAACTTTCCTTTAATCACGTGATGGTAATCTGCCCCGTAAGCGTACTTCGAGATCTTCGGGGCTTCGGGGTCTTTCTGTGTTTCTTGAGGAAAGTAGTTGAGAAGGACAGTGATGACGGATTTTGCGCCATCCACCAATTTCCTCGGGTTCAACCGCTTATCGAAATGGTTGGCCATGTAGCCCATTTGGCCATGCATGTTGGCGTTGAGCCAATTTTCCAATCGCGGAGCTTCTTCTTCCAAAAAACCCGCTTTGGAAATACCGCAACCCAGAAACCCCAATCGTTGGGCTTCTTGTTTTATGAGGGCTTCTCTTTTCACCCAAAGTGAGTTTTGGCTTCACACAGAGAGGCAGAGAAACAGAGATATTGACAGATTCTTCGGTACATACGAGGACGATTAATATCCATTGACAACCCGATGAAAACCATCTTTCAGCAAAGATTCGTTGAAATTGATGAGCAGACCGATCCGGATTCCTGTGAGTTGTAGGTAAGTCTGCAGTTGCTTGAAATTAACCTTGTCCAGCTTTTCAACGGACTTCAATTCTACAATGACCTTCGAATCAACAATCAGATCAGCTCGAAAACCAAGTCCCATGTTCTGTCCATCCCACTCTACTTCCACTCCGACCTGCCGCTGAACATCTAAACCCAGTTTCTCCAACTCGTAGGCAAGTATCTCTTCATAAACAGATTCAAAAAGACCAGGGCCAAGTTCTCGATGAATTTGAATACATGTATCCAATATCAACCCTGTCACATCGTTTTCCTCCATCGCGAAAACCTCTGTTTCTCTGCCTCTCTGTGTGAATAATCTATTCGAAGAGCGTTCCTTCCCGACCAGGGCTCACCTTACCTAAGTGCTCGTAGGCGCGTTCTGTTGCTTGTCTTCCTCTTGGTGTTCGAGAAAGATAGCCCTCCATTATCAGGAACGGTTCGTAAACCTCCTCAATAGTGCCTGCTTCTTCTCCTACCGCAGTTGCAATGGTTGTCAATCCGACCGGACCTCCTTTGAATTTCTCGATGATGGTGCGAAGAATGCGATTGTCCATTTCGTCCAACCCATGTTTATCCACATTCAATGCATCCAACGCGAATTGGGTTATTTCCATGTTGATGGTGCCATCGCCTTTGATCTGCGCAAAATCGCGCACGCGCCTGAGCAGCGCATTGGTGATCCGGGGTGTTCCGCGGCTTCTTCGTGCTATTTCGAATGCCGCGTTATCGAAGATCGGAACTTCCAGAATTCCAGCCGATCGCTTCACTATCCCTGCCAGCACATGCGCATCATAATATTCCAATCGGGAAGTGATCCCGAACCTTGCCCGTAGCGGGGATGTAAGCAACCCGGAACGGGTGGTGGCTCCAACGAGCGTAAACGGGTTCAGATTGATCTGTACCGAACGGGCATTCGGACCAGTCTCGATCATGATATCGATGCGGTAATCTTCCATTGCCGAATAGAGGTATTCCTCCACCACAGGGCTAAGACGATGTATCTCGTCAATGAACAACACATCGTTGGGCTCCAGGTTGGTGAGTAATCCGGCAAGGTCTCCGGGTTTGTCCAACACTGGTCCAGAGGTCAATTTCAAGCTTACTCCAAGGTCGTTGGCAATGATGTTTGCCAAGGTGGTCTTTCCTAACCCCGGTGGGCCGTGTAGAAGGACGTGGTCCAAGGCTTCCTCCCGTTGTTTGGCAGCCTTCACAAAGACCTTCAGGTTCTCCACTACTTTATCCTGACCACTGAATTCACTGAAGCCTACGGGTCGCAGCGCGCGCTCGGTTTCACGGTCAATTGGGAGCTGATTTTCAGGGTTCGGATCCAGGTTCTGGTTCATTCGGCTAAGTTAGGCACTCGCTGTACAACTACTCAAGAATACGAAGATTTACCTACTTTCGAACAGTAGGACGACTCTACATTTGACAAACCAAACACATTAACCAATTCAATTGATCATGAAAACAATCAAACTAGTATCAACAGCACTGTTACTATCCTTTGTAACATCGGCCATGGCTCAGAAAATGGAGCTCAAGTCAGGTTCATTCAAAGCACTCTCGGGCCAAAAACAGGTGAACGTGGTTTACACATTCGATAAGATGGATGTGGGGCAAGGCAAGCGTGCCATGGCCGAGCCAGACTACATTGCCAAGAAGAAGAAGGAATACAACGAAAAAGAGGCCGGACGTGGCGATTCTTGGGAAAAAGCATGGGTTGCAGACCGCGAAAACCGTTTCTTCGGGAAGTTCGAAGAGTTGCTTAACAAGGGAATGTCGAAGCAAGGCATCGTATTCGGAAGAGGGAAATCTGATGCCAAGTACACATTGATCGTACAGACAGACATGACCGAACCAGGATTCAACATTCCAATGGTGATGAAACAGCCTTCGCTGATAAACCTGACCATCAAGTTGGTTGAAACCGCTGCACAGGACAAGGTGTTGGGCTCAATGACACTGCTTGGAGCGACAGGTCAGACATTCGGTTATGGCGACTGGGATACAGGCGTCAGAATACAGGAATCGTATGCCAAAGCAGGTAAGAGCTTCGGTGCTTGGTTGCCTAAGAAAGGAATGAAGTAAGCACGCGTGCGTTCCACTTGAATGAAAGGGCGGCTCGTTTGATCCGCCCTTTTTATTTGAAGATCATCCGTACGAACTGCTCCTTACCAACTTCATCGTCTAAATAAAGAAGTGCTTCGTTGGAGCCCTCCAGGCTGTAGAAGTTCGTTGGTTCAAAATAACTATTGGTCTTTTCTGAGGTCCATAGCTTTTCGCGCCTGTCCAGCCCTCTCGGGTTCTCCATATCGAGCGTAACAAGCACGATAGGGTTATCCATCTTCTCAAATTTATCCACCCCATCAAGTGGTGTCCATTCCTTTTCGAGGCTGTTGAACTGACCATTGAAAATGACATACAGTTTTCCGTTGGCCACCTTGCTTATGTAACCCAAACCCTTGCCCGTTTTGTTCTCCTGAAACTTGGGGACACGGGTACTCCAATTGACAGTTCCTGTTTTTGCGTTGACGGAGAAAAACTGCGCATCGCGTCTGGTGTATGTAACGATGTCAACATCCAAGTGGGCGTTATACTTGGTAGAATCCAAACTCGACTCGGCCATCATCAGGTAATCATCATCTCCTAGATGAATGAATCCATGAACAACGAAATTATCCTCAAACGCGCCAGCCGTGTTCTTGGCATCCTTCTCCACACGCTTAATGATCGATCTGGATTGATGCAGCGTCATGTATTCATTATCGAACGGAATGTATTTGAAAACCGGACGTTGCTTTACCATGCCCGACCAACTAACGAAAGCAAAGCCGTCTGACTTCTCCAACCAGCTCTTGGTATCGTTGTCCCAATCCATGTAGTTGGCCGCCATGATCATTCCTGATGCTGTTCCCTGCAGGGTCCAATCGCGTATGCGCTTTTCGAGGTCGCCCGACAGATCGATGGTTTCAAACCCATCGGCATTCACCTTGGTGAGTTTCACATGATAGCGGGCATCGGCATCGTATCCATCGCCTTTGTCCGTTCTTCCCCAACAGTAAACCGTTCCGTCATTGGCCACACCTATGGCAGCTTTCGGGGCAATCTTGTCCCAATCGCTCCCACCTAACCGGTAAATACCATCTCCCGAACGGAATTCCACGTCCTGTTGCCATTGTTTTTCCAGATCGGCATCAAACACCATGAACCGGAAGGCCTGCGTGGGGTCGTCCTTCTTGTCGGCACGTTTACCCTTCTTGAAATAAACTACGAACTTAGACCCGTCTTCCGATACAGCGTAGTTCAAATGA
>JBFHEW010000185.1:0-5742 GCA_041583955.1 Bacteroidia bacterium
AGGCCACGCTCGAATAATTCAAGCGAAAGGCGATCTCGCTCAACGAAAGCTCATCATACACCAGCAGCTCCTTCACCTTTTCGATGCGCTGCGCGATGTAATACTTCTCAATGGTCTTGCCTTCAACCTCGGAGAACAGGTTACTGAGGTACTTGTAATCGTGAGCAAGCTTATCCGCCAAATGGTCTGAGAGGTTTGTTCTGATGCCTTCCTCGTTGTGATGAACAAGCGTTACAATCTCGTTCTTGATCTGCTCGATCAGTTGGCTCTTGCGGTCGTCAATGAGCGAGAAGCCCAACGCGTTCAGTTCCTTTTCCAGTTGTGCCTTAACCTCGGGCGATGGTTCTTCCATCAGTTCTACCCTGCCAAGCTCAATGACCCTGAACTCAAACCCCAGCTTCCGAAACAGATCTGACACGACCAGCTTGCATCGGTCGCAGACCATGTTTTTGATGTAGAGTTTGCTGGTGTTCATGTAGGAGTAATAGTCAACGTGGGGATTTCAAAGATACGGGTTCAATAAAGCGACCGACTGAAACACGAACTGAAACATTTTTACTTCCACAAGGCTCCACATACCTCGAGATAACACGCGGTTAGAGGTTCAGGAGGGCAAAACCGAGTTCATGGGAACGGAAGTGGAGAAATGTTGTAGCCTCGACAGGAATCGAACCTGTATCAAAAGTTTAGGAAACTTCTATTCTATCCATTGAACTACGAGGCCGCATGTTTTGCCCAAGCAAGACTGCTGGGCAAATATAGGATTACATGAAACCATGTTCCACAAGAAAATACTGCTACGCTATCAGTCTTTCACGATCATTCGGGTCTCGACCATTGAATCGCCTTCCAGTTTGAGCGTGTAGATCCCTTTTGCGAACCATGACATGGAAACGGATACCTGACCGGAAGTAGCCCCGATCATCTCTGTCAATATCAATTGTCCGTTAGCAGCAAAGACCCTCAAGTGCTCAAAACCGTGGTCGGTCGGAAGTTGCAGGAACAGTTGGTCCGTTACCGGGTTGGGCCAAACCGTAAGTTCAGAAGGGCCACTGTCGGAAATCCCCACCAGGTTGACCTCGTACGGGTCAGACTCTGTTTCGCAGCCATTCTGATCGGTAACCACTACCGAGTAGCTTCCGGCACCTTGCAGCGGCAGTTCCGATTGTGTGGCTCCCGCAAGCGGCTCACCGTTCAAGTACCACTGATATGCCGTACCGGTAATGCTGGAGGCAAGTGTTCCTCCATTGTCTATGATGGATGGTTGAGCTACGGCATACACGGAAGTGTTGAATGTCACGGACTGCGCTTCGCAGCCGAACCCATTGAAAACCGACACGAGATGTGTGCCCGGGGTGTTGATCTCTGTCACCGCGGTCGCATCACCATTGCTCCATACATAACTGGTGTAGCCGAAAGGTGCAGCCAGACGGATGCTTTCTGATGGACAGAACGTGAGGTTGCCCCCGGCAAATAGTCCCAGAACGGCACGACCCGAACCAGACCTGATGGCCGCGTTGAGTTGCGCTCCTACCTGCTGAGATACCATCACCGTTGGAATGGTAACAGCGGCCCCGTTCACACCGCTACCCATCGGAATGGTTCCGTTGCCAGCCTCATTGTTCACAATGATAACTCCCACGGCACCTGCATTCTGCGCATTCAGTGCCTTGATGCCGAACTCACACGTACCTCTGTATATAACCGCTATCTTTCCTGCAATGCTCTGCGCGTTGACCGCTGCCGTGCACAGAAGACTGTCGTTGGCCGCGCTTCTGGCGATTACCAGATCGGCCTCTACGCTCCAGTTGTTGAACGGGAGGAATCCCCAACCTGTTGTAGGGGCCTCGTACGCATGGTGCCCTTCTACGCTGGTAGGCGTAAGCATCACGAATCCCAACTGATTCTCAGAAATGACCGTTGGAACCGAAGGATTCGGATTCACCGTCACATCAACCGTTTGTTGAGTGGTGCAACCGTTCAGAGATGCCACAACCGAATAAGTGGTGTTGGCCGTAGGCGATGCAGATACGGATGAACCGGTAGTACCAGACAAACCGGTTGCAGGGCTCCAAGCATAGCCCGATGCATTGCCTGAAGCGGTAAGCGTAGCACTTTGACCACTACAGACGTTCACAGAAGTCTGGTTCAGTTGTAACGTAGGAGAAGCGTTCACGGTGATGAATGAAGACTGCGTGACCTGATCCGACCCGAAGTTGTTCGATACGCTGAGCGTGACCGCGTAGGTCCCAGCCGTGTTGTACACGACCGTAGGATTCGGATCGGTGCTGGTGCTCGGGGAGCCTCCCGGAAACGACCAGTTGAAACCCGTAGGCAGGTTATCGCTCTGGTCTGAGAACTGAATGGAGTTTCCGGCACATACCGTGGTTTCCGATGCGCTGAAATCGGCAATCGGAGGTTCGGGTGCGAAGAAGCAGTTTCCAGAAACCTGAATGTTATCAACGTAAATGTTGTTGCCGTAGTCGTTGTAGATCTCAAACTTCAGTTTCACGTTGCTTTCGCCATCAAAGGCACTCAGGTCAACCGTAAAGCATCCCGAGCCGAGGTCGCCCCCGAAACACCAATCAATACCGTTTGTAGGAACGAAATTCTGGTTGAGAATGCTGTTGGTTGCAAATGTGCCGGTACCGGTCTCAGCTGCTGCGAAAACACGGAACGGAAAGGTGTTTCCGCCATCGGTACTCACTTTTATGATCAACGAGTCACTGTAATCTGCAGAGTATCTTCGGTGGGCATGCTGAAAATCGAGTTGAATGTTGCTGTGTCCCGAGAAATCGAGCACAGGCGAGATCAGCCCGTCACGTTGGCCTGCCGCATTGTAGCTGAATAGGTTGATGCCGGCCGCTTTCGAACCGCTGGTAGAACCTGCCACGGTCGAAATCTCCCACGTGATGGCGTTATCCGGATTCTCTACCGACCAGCCGTTCTGGTTGAAAGTGCCGTTCTCAAAATCCTGCTCATAGAAGATGTCCGTACCGTTTGTGCTTATTTCCACGAAATTGTTGATGGTTTCGGCATCTGTCCCGAACGCATTTGAGAGCGTGAGGCTTACGTTGTAAGTACCCAATGATGGGTAATTGACAATGGGATTCTGTGCCGTGGAAGTGGATGGGTTTCCGCCCGGAAAACTCCATTGATAAGAGGTGGGCAGACCACCGATCGAACTGCCGAAGAATTGAATGCTTCCACCTGGGCATCGTACCGTGTTGGTGGCGTTGATAACGGCAATGGGCGGAGCATTCACCGTTGTTTGGGCACAAAGCACCGCCTGATAGGCGTTTATGCGTCCGGAACCGAGTTGCCCGATGTAGCTGCCATTCACCGAGTTGATGTTGTCGGCAGTGGTAAGCACACAGTTCTCGATCTGGGTCTGGGTCATTTGCGGGTTCACGGATTTCACCAATCCGCAAAGCCCTGCTACCATGGGCGAGGCCATGGATGTGCCTTGCAGGTCGGCATAGCTTGGTGTGTAGTTCCCGGTGAAATAGGTGCTTCTGATGGCACTTCCCGGAGCGGAAATGTCCACCCAGCTACCATAGTTGGAGAAACTGCTTTTCGCATCGTTGGTGGTGGTGCTGGCCACGCTGATCACGTTATTGTATCCTGCAGGATAGAAAACAGTGGTCACGTTATCATTTCCTGCAGCGGCCACATTCACACAACCAGCGCTGTAGGCGTTATTGATGATGTTCTGCCCTGTTTGGCTGTATCCAGAACCGCCCCACGACATGTTGATCACGTCCGCATCGTTCTGGTAGGCCCATACCACACCGGCATAGGCATCGCTGATGAACTGGCTGGAGTTGGAGCTTTTAACAGGAATGATCTTGATGTTGAAACCGATACTTGCAATGCCGAGCCCGTTGTTGGTTGCAGCCGAAACGATTCCGGCCACGTGCGTTCCATGGCTCATCCCCGTTTGGTTGGGCATGGCGTTGGCATCGTTATCGGCCACATCGTAACCAGGTAAGAGATTCGGTATCAGATCAGGGTGGGTGGTGAGCACGGCATCATCCACCACGGCCACTTTCACTTGGGTGTTGCCGGTGGTGATGTCCCACGCCAACTGGGCCTGAATGCGGTGTAATCCCCACTGGTCGTTGGTGCCGGATGCCGGACCAAGGTCGTTAGGTGTCAATGTCGGGCGCATGATGGGTACACGCTCTGCATAGTTCACAACAGAAAGTTTTTCTAGTTCCCGTGCAAATTCCAGTTCGCGCCCTGCTTCTGCGAAAAACAGTTGATACACTTCGGCAATGGCAGGGTCGATGGCGAAATGAAACGGCTTCCTCACCTTGGTCACGCCATAAGCTTCCATCAGTTCTTTTCCGAGCAACGACTTCATGGGCTCGAACTGTACCTGGTCTACAGTGCGTGTGAGCGATCTGGTAGCGGTCGGTTTAAGTTGAACCCAAAGCTGACCATCGTAATAGTCGTAACTAAGATTCTGGGCAAATGCGGAACAAATGGAAAGGCTGAAGAAAAAGGCGAGTACGAAGCGGGTAGAAGGTCTGAGTGTCATTTGCACTTGTTAATGGTAAGAATGCAAAAGAAACCACGAAATTCATAAGTTGTTTGTTGGCCAATTGCCAAAAAGCCGATTAAGACCAGAAAAATGTTTATACCAGCGGTAAGCTTCGCTTATGACAGTAAGTTCAGCTTACAGACGAGCCATTGGCAACCACTGCATTAGGCAGCACGAAGGAGAGTGTTCCATCCGGACTTTCTGCCATCAGGATCATTCCTTGACTTTCAATGCCTTTGATGGCGCGTGGGGCAAGATTGGCAAGTAGACAAACTTGTTTTCCGATGATATCTTCCGGGGCATAGAACTCTGCAATGCCCGAAACCACCGTGCGCTGATCCATTCCGGTATCGACCTTCAACTTGAGAAGCTTTTTGGTCTTTGCCACCTTTTCGGCTTCCAGAATGGTAGCAATGCGAATATCCAATTTCTGGAAATCCTCGAAGGTGGTTTCCGGTTTGGCCGGCTCCAACGTGACGGTTTGGGCAGCTGCGGAAGCATCATTCAGTTTCTGCACCTGTTTTTCCACTTCCTCATCCTCAAACTTCGTGAAAAGCAACTCTGCTGTATTCAACTGATGACCGGCCATAATGGTGCTTTCTGCATTCCAATTCGCAGCCGGTACGTTCAGAATATGCGCCAGTTTTTCTGCTGTGTTCGGAAGAAAAGGAGCGATCACATCTTTCAGATGTTCGGCAATCACCAACGAGGTTGAAATCACTTTCTGTGCAGCCGCTTCATCCGTTTTAATGGTTTTCCAAGGCTCGTTATCAGCCAGATACTTATTGCCGATGCGCGCCACATTCATGGCATCTGCCAATGCCTGGCGGAAGTTGAACCTGTCAAGATTGGCGGCAACTTTTTCGTAGTGAGATCTTACTTCGTCAAGCACTTCTTGATCAAAATCTCCAGTGGGGACTTTCCCTTCAAAATACTTGTGCGTGAGCACCACAGCACGGTTTACGAAGTTGCCCAGAATGGCTACCAGCTCGTTATTGTTCCGTGCTTGAAAATCCTTCCAAGTGAATTCACTGTCCTTGTTTTCGGGCAGAATGGATGTGAGGCAATACCGCAAGGCGTCAATCCTATCCGGATACTCCTCCAAATACTCGTGCAACCAGACAGCCCAGTTGCGCGAGGTGGAAAGTTTCTGTCCTTCCAAATTCAGGAATTCGTTAGCCGGAACGTTCTCAGGG
>JBFHEW010000186.1:0-5740 GCA_041583955.1 Bacteroidia bacterium
AGTTCGTAGGCGTAGTTTGCGATGATGGCAGGGCTGTATTCATCTCCCGCCACCTTCACCGTTTCGGGATACTGGTCGAGCAGGCGGATGAGCGAACGTTCGTTGCCGTTGATGGCATCCAATTGCGTGGGAACGTTCTGCATTCCTACGCCAGCAGCCTGGGCCTTGGCCAGAACAGATCTGATGCGGGCATGGGTGTACTGAATGAACGGCCCGGTGTTGCCTTGCATATCGATACTCTCCTCTGGATTGAAGAGCATGCGCTTTTTCGGGTCGACCTTGAGCATGAAATACTTGAGCGCTCCCATGCCGAGCATTTCGAACAGGGCATCGGCCTCTTGTTCGGTCATTTCGTCAAGCTTACCCTTCTCTTCAGACTGTGCCTTGGCCGTTGCCACCATTTCGTCCATGAGGTCATCGGCATCAACCACGGTCCCTTCGCGTGATTTCATCTTACCCGAAGGAAGATCGACCATGCCGTATGAGAGGTGGTAGCAGTCCTTAGCCCACTCGAAACCGAGCTTACCCAACAGCAGGAAGAGCACCTTGAAGTGATAATCCTGTTCGTTCCCTACAGTATAGATGAGCTGATTGAGTTCGGGCCAATCGGTGTAGCGTAGTTTGGCGGTACCTAGGTCCTGGGTCATGTAAACGGCTGTTCCGTCTTTACGCAGCAGGAGTTTCTGATCCATACCATCGGCTGTGAGATCGCACCAGATGGAGCCATCCTCCCTCTTTTCGAAAATGCCATCCTCTACCCCACTTTCCACCAACTCCTTACCTATAAGATAGGTGTCGCTCTCATAATAAAGCCTGTCGAAATCAACACCCAAGCGGTGATAGGTCTCATCGAATCCGGCATAGACCCAGCCGTTCATGGTGGCCCATAGTTGGCGCACCTCCGCATCGTTCGCTTCCCATTGAAGCAGCATTTCGCGGGCTTGGGTCATGATAGGAGCTTCGGCCTCTGCCTGCTCCTTCGTACGGCCTGCTTCGAGCAGCTGTGCCACTTCGGCCTTGTAGCGTTTATCGAACTCGACATAATACTTACCAACCAACTTATCGCCTTTCAATCCTGAGGACCGTGGTGTCTCTCCTTCTCCGTACTTCTGCCACGCCAACATGCTTTTGCAGATGTGGATGCCACGGTCGTTAATGACCTGTACTTTCTGCACGATATGCCCATTGGCCTTGAGGATCTCTGAAACCGAATAGCCGAGCAGGTTATTGCGGATGTGGCCCAAGTGCAGGGGCTTGTTGGTGTTGGGCGAAGAATACTCGACCATCACATTGCGGCTATGCTCGCCTTTGGTGCGGAAGCCATAGTTACCGGTAGCCTGCATGGCATTAAGGCGTTGTACCCAATAGTTGGCGCTGAAGGAAAGGTTGAGAAAACCCTTGACCACATTGAAACTCACCACATGACTTACAGCATTGACCATGGCCTCACCGATCTGTTGGCCCGTCTGTTCTGGCGAAAGTTTGGAAACGCGCAACAGTGGAAACACCACCAAGGTGACGTCTCCTTCGAATTCCTTTCTGGTCTTTTGAAGCTGAAGTTGTTCTTCGCCAATCTGGGCACCATAGAGGTCGGAAATGACCTTTTGAATGTGTTGTATCAACGTATTGCTCACGTGGTCGGATTTTGGTACAAAACTAGAAATAGGGCGTTAGGAAACGTAGGTCGTTTGGATTTACGCCCCGCGGAAGTCACAGGGCGTATTGCCATACGCCCCAACAGCGAGGTTGGGAACACACAAATAGGGCGCATTGCCGAGCGCCCCAACAGCAAGGCGAGGAACGCGCATGTAGCGTGTATTTCCATACGCCCGTATGGTGAAACGACCAAGTCTATGGGGCTTCTTGCTACCTTCGCAGCCTAAATCTGAGGGTTATGAGCAAGAATATTCGAGTTTCTTCGGAAGTAGGCGCGCTGAAGCGTCTGATCATTCACAGTCCGGATGCGGGAATCGGGAAAATTGCACCGCGTATGATGCAGGACCTGCTGTATGACGACATCGTTTATCTGGATAAGATGCGGGAGGAATACAACCAGTATCTGAGCGTACTGCTCTGGTTCCTCGATCCGGAAGTGATGCGGAACCGGGACAAGAACGACCCCGATTTCTTCAAACCCACGAAAGATGGTTACCTGCGATCGGACAAGGTGCTGGACGCGGAACATCTGCTGATGCAGGTGCTGCGCAACGACCTGGCGAAACAGTTGCTGGTATCGGCCGTGTGCGCAATGGAGAAGTGCGATTTTGAAACACAGATGCTGTTAATGAAGATGGACGCGGAGACGCTGACGCGCACGCTGATATCTGGCGTTTGGATCTATGAGGGCGAGGAGGATTACCTGTTTGCTCCGCTTCCGAATTTCATTTTCACGCGGGACATCGGTATTGTGATAAACGACCACCTGCTGCTGATAAAGGCAGCTGAGAAAGGACGGACCCGCGAGGCCTTGCTCATTAAATACATCGCCTATTTCTACCTTTTCGGGGATGAGGCCAATTGGGAGCAGTATCAGTTCTCGGACCGGGTGATAGAACTGGAGGACAACGAATATTATTTCCTTACCGACTCGCTTGACAAGGAGCGACAGGAGGTGAGCATTGAGGGAGGCGATGTGATGATGGTGAGCCCACGCCACCTGCTTGTGGGACTGAGTGCGCGTACCACGCAGAACGCGATACACCAATTGACCACACAACTTTTCACGAAGGATCTGGTGGATAAGGTGTCGGTGGTGAACATACCCACCGAACGGGCCTACATGCACATAGATACCATCTTTACAATGATAAAACGCGACACATGGGTGATGTATGCCCCATTTACGCGCGATGCGATTACGCTATCGAAGGAAGAGATAGACTTCAGGCGGATGCTTGATGATGAGATGGAAACGCCCGAGGAACAGGTTTACGTGACGCAATTCAACCGGAAGCGAACGGCAGATGGCTTTAAGGTGGAAGTGAAGGAATTCGACTACCTGGACGACCTGCTGGCCGAGGTGAGCAAAGTGGATTTCGGGTGTAAGAAGGTGAACATCATTCCGAATGCGAATGGGAAATTCCCCTTTACGGAGCGGGAACAGTGGACCGACAGTTGCAACTTTCTGGCCATAAGAGAAGGCGTGATCATTGGATATGACCGGAACGTTTACACGAACGCCACCTTGGAAAAGAAAGGTTTCACCATTATAAAGGCGGAGGATTTCAATGCCCGAATGGACGCAGGAGCCAAACTGGAAGACCTGATAAAAGGAGATACGCTTATCACGTTGCCATCGGCAGAACTGTCGCGCGCACGCGGAGGCACCCATTGTATGAGCATGCCTTTGGAGCGTGCGGATATCTGAGGGTTACGAATAGGAAGGAACATGCGAATGCGCCACGGGGGCGATCCCGGTAGTAGGCCATTCACAAGCCATAGAAACACATGCCAGCACAGAACACATCGCACATATTAATGATACGGCCGGTGGCCTTTGCATTGAACACCGAAACCGCCTTGGACAACCACTACCAGCAGGAGGTGGAAGGGCTGACAACGGCCACGGCCCAAGAGCAGGCCTTGGCAGAATTCGATGCGTTTGCAGCCACGCTGCGCGAAGCAGGTGTGCATGTGGTGGTGGTTGAAGACACGCTGGAGCCGCATACCCCTGACAGCATCTTTCCGAACAACTGGATATCGCTGCACGAAACAGGGATGGTGGTGCTGTACCCAATGTGTGCTGAAAGCCGCAGGGCCGAAAGACGCGATGACATCATTGAACGATTGAAAGAAGAAGGATTCAAGGCGAAGGAGACGTTGGACTACTCCGGTTTTGAAGCAGACGGGATGTTCTTGGAAGGAACGGGAAGCCTTGTGCTGGACCGCGAGCACCTGATCGCGTATGCATGCCTTTCGCAGCGCACGAACGAAATACTGCTGAACGACTGGGGAAAGCAGCTGGGCTATGAGGTGGTGAGTTTCCGTTCGTTCCAGAAGGTGGAGGGAAAGCTGTTGCCGATATACCACACGAATGTGATGATGAGCGTGGGACAGGAAATTGCAATACTCTGCGCAGATACCATCGTGGACCAAGCGGAACGCGAGGCCGTGATGACCGCACTGGCGCGAACGGGCAAAGAGACCGTTCTGATAACAGAGGCTCAGAAATCGAGCTTTGCGGGCAACATGCTACAGGTGGTGAATGGCAGTGGTGAAAAGCTGATGGTGATGTCGACACAGGCCTATGAGAGCCTGCGCCCCGACCAATTGGCCAGCATTGAACGGACCAACCGGATCGTGCACAGTTCGTTGAAAACGATTGAAACGCTTGGAGGCGGCAGCGCCCGTTGCATGATGGCCGAGGTGTTCCTTCCGATGGAAGAATGAGGGAGTGACGGGTCAATTGCCGCCAAGGAGAAGCGCCCCAATCCGATAATGATACTTGCACACGGTACTATCATGACCGCATAAGCCTATATGATGCGTGCACAGGAAAAAAGTACCGCTCAACCAGCAAAAAGTATCTGTGCAATAGGAAAAAGTATATTTCACTTAGCAAAAAGTATCTGTGCAGTAGGAAAAAGTATACTTCAACCAGCAAAAAGTATCTGTGCAGTAGGAAAAAGGATACTTCAACCAGCAAAAAGTATCTGTGCAGTAGGGAAAAGTATACTTCACCCAGCCAAAAGTATCCGCGAAGTAGGAAAAAGTATACTTCACTCAGCAAAAAGTATCTGTGCAGTAGGAAAAAGTACACTTCACCCAGCAAAAAGTATCTGTGCAGTAGGAAAATGACCCTTCCTAAAAAAAACCTTACACATTCAGAGGAGATCTCTAGAAGTGCATCAGAGGGTTTTCGGACAACCCTGAACCAAACTTACAATCAATTGCTTTTTTCCTTTTTCAGGTTTCAGAGCCGAGGTGTATTCCGGTATCTGGCCGGTAACCGTTGCTACTCCGCTTCTAGTTGGGAGGGTTGCCGAACAGGCGTGCTTCGATGATGGAGACGAACACTTCCATGGAACTTTTGATGTCGGGATTGTGCAATCCGTACTGCAGGAGAGCCACGCCAATGCCACCACCGAGAATGGCACCGATGAGTTCGCTTGCCGAAATATCGAGCACGATCTCGCCATTCGTTTTGGCGTCCTGCACAATGCTTTCGAGCACATTCATGACCGGATTATCGTCAACGGTGAGGGCTTGGCGAATTTCGTCATGACGCCTGATCTCTATCGGCACCGCGGCCAGGAATCCGGTGATGGTGGTATCCCTCTCGTGTTCTGTAGCGACCGCTAGCAATGCGATCCTGATCCTTTCCCTCAAGGTTGACCCTTGGGTGAAAGCAGCCACAAAGTGTGGGATGAGTAGCGCCTGTGTTTCGGTAAAGGTGGTGAGGTACAGCTCTTTCTTAGAAGAGAAATAGGTGTAGAGAGCCGCATGGCTGATGCCCACTTCGGCCCCTACATCCTTGAAGGTGGTCTGGGCGTAGCCCTTCTGGGCAAAAAGCAGTCGGGCAGCAGGAATGATGCGCGCCAATGTATCCTCCTTTGTACTGCCTTTGGGGCGTCCTGATCGTTTCGGTTTTGGCATGGCCGAATCTAAGACTTCGTGGGCCAAAAACCATCATTCCGTCAATGAATAAATTACTTGCATGTAACTTAAATACGTTTTAAATTTACACCCTTGTAACTTAACAACTGAAAACGTATCGAAAATGCTTGGTGACAACTGGTAT